>DOVS01000257.1:0-7942 GCA_003519965.1 Betaproteobacteria bacterium | reverse complement strand
CGCGGGAAATTCGACGCCGTCTCCATTATGGGGCTCTACCGCTATCTGCGCCGTGAACGCATCCAGGTCGTCAACACCCATAGCGGGATCGATAGCTGGATTGGCGCCATTGCCAGCAAACTGGCGGGGGCGCCATTGCTCATCCGCACCCGCCATCTCAATCTGCCCCTCAGGCGCAATAGGTTCAATTTTGTCCATTTCATGGCCGACCGGATCGTAACTTGCGGCGAGTCCATGCGCCGCATGCTTATTTCCCAGTGCGGCTTTCCACCGGCGCAGTTAGCCAGTATTCCCACAGGAGTCGATTTCTCCCGCTTTCGTCCAACGAAAAACCGTTCCCGAGTCCGCGCGGAAATCGGTGTCGGCGATGACGACTATCTCATATTAATGGTTGGCGTTATCCGTGGCGTTAAACGCCATGCGGTGGCGCTGGAAGCCTTTCGACGCCTTGCCGCCGACGCCGACATGACATTGGCGCTCGCTGGAGACGGCCCGATGCGGCCGGATATGGAGCGACTCGCCCAATCCCTCGGCATCGCCGACCACGTTCGCTTTCTCGGTCAACGGGAAGACGTTCCCGACCTCATTACGGCGGCGGATCTGTTACTGCTCACCTCGCGCTCGGAAGGGGTGCCCCAAGCGGTTACCCAAGCGCTCGGCCTGGGCACCCCGGTCGTTTCGACCGATGTGGGCGGCGTACCGGAATTGATTCGGCATGAACAAACCGGTCTGCTGGTCCCGGCGGAAGACCCGCCCGCCGTGGCGGAGGGCATCTCCCGCCCTGCTAGCGATCCGGCGCCTGGCCGCCGGTTGGCGACGCAAGGAAAAACCCACGTCATGGCTGGATTCAGCCTAGCGGCGATGCTGGATAAGACCGAGCGCCTGCTTCACGACGGACTGGCCCAGAAAACAGCAAGGCGATGACAACATCCGCCAACGCCGTGCCGGTGCTGATGTACCACCATGTCACGCCCCATCCTGGTTTAGTTACGGTGTCCCCGCGCGCCTTCCAGGTGCAGATGACGTCCCTGGCCCGTCGAGGCTACACTACGCTTAGCGCCGACCGCTTCTTCGATTTTCTCCACCATGGCCGCGACGTACCGGCCAAGAGCGTCTTAATTACCTTCGACGACGGCTACCTGGACAACTACGTCCACGCCTACCCGGTACTGCGGGAACTGGGCCTTCGGGCCACCCTCTTCGCCGTCACCGGCTGGATCGGCAACGGCCCGGCCCGGCCGTTCGGCGAAAGGGACGGTGCACCGCACTGCCCCAACCACCGCGCCTGCAAAGCCGCCATCGCGGACGGCCGCGCCGACGAGGCGATGCTGCGCTGGACGGAAATCGAAACCATGGAAGCCAGCGGCGCGGTCGAGATCCATTGCCACACGCACACCCATACCCGCTGGGACAAGACCCTTGCCGATCCCATCGCACGCCGCACCGCCCTGGCGCGGGACTTGACGCGATCCAAGGAAGCGCTGCGCCAGCGGCTGGGCCGAGAAGAGCGCCACCTGTGCTGGCCTCAGGGTTACTTCGACGACGATTACGTAGCCGTCGCCCAACAACTGGGGTTCGAAGCCCTTTATACCACGCGTAAACACGTCAACACCCGCCGCACGCCGCCGACGGATATCGGCCGCATCGTCACCAAGGAGCGGAACGGCGACTGGCTGCTTCGACGCCTATCTCTCTATTCCAGCCCGTTGCTGGGGCGGCTTTACACCGCCCTGCGAGGAGAATAGTGAATCCGCCCTTCGCCGATAACCTGCTCTACGGCTACGTGCGCTGGCGGGTTGCCCGCCGCGGCGCTCCCGCGCTGCTGGATATCCCGGCCGCGCGCGCCAGCCGGCGCATTTTGCTGATGCTCACCACCGGCCTGGGGGATGCAGTGTTCTCCTCAGTCGTGTTCGGCAATCTGCGCCGCGCTTTTCCCGAGGCCGACATCCGCTTGTTTTGCCGCAACGGCTGGAAAAACCTATTCGCCGCCGATCCAAACCTTAACGGCGTGATCGGCTACCCAGGAAAATACCGGCGTTTTTTTCCCACGCTGAAGAAATTACGCGCCTTTGGCCCCGAACTCACCCTCGTGCTCCATGGCAACGACCCGGACATCCTGCCCCTCGCCTACCTGGCCGGCAGCCGCTGGATCGTGCGGATACCTTGGCGGAATACCCGCTACCACTTCCTGCTGGCTAATCGCGAACGTCCAGAAGACGCCGCTACCCTGCCGGACTGGCACTACATCGACAACCGCCTGCGCATCCTCGACACCATCGGGGTGGAAACCGTCGAACGCGCGCCACGCCTCTCTCTTCCCGCCAGCGCCATCGAGAGTCTTCGCCACAAACTGGAAGCGCCCGGCCAGTCCTATTGGGTATACCACGCCTTCGCCGCCGACCCCTACAAATCCTGGCCAATAACCAAGGCCCGTCAGTTGTTGGAACAGGCGCTGTCCACTTGGCCCAATTTAGCGATTGTCCTAAGCGGCGGCCCCAAAGACCGGGAAAAACTGTCCACGCTGATTGCAGGACTACCGCCGGAACGGGTTGCCAATTTAGCGGGGGTGTTGCGCCTGGAAGAAAGCGCCGCCTGCCTGGCCGCCGCCCGTTTCGTCGTGGCCCCCGACACCGGCGTACTCCACTTAGCCGCCGCCCTGGATGTGCCTACGGTGGCCCTGTTCGCCCCCACCTCGGCGGATCGGGTCGGCCCGCGCTCGGCCCACGCGCATCCCACCATCATCCAACAACCGCGCACCTGCGAACCCTGCCTCACGAAACACTGTCCCCACACACCCCGCCACTGCATGAATCAAATCACAGTGGCGGAAGTGCGGGCGGCAATGACGAATATCATGCGGCAAACCGGACCCCGAACATGAACCGTCCCACCGTCGCCCATCTGCTGCCCGCCTATAACCCCTTTCCGCCGGTTTACCCTGCCGGCACGGAACTGCGGGTGGAACAAGTTTCCTTGCGCCAGCAACGCTACCGCCCGACGGTGATCTGCGCCGCCTTCAAGGGTCAGCCGGCGCAGGAAACCACCGGCGTCATGACCATCCGGCGTATCGCTACCGGCCGGGTCTACCGGCGGCTGTTCCAAAAAATAACCCGCCTTGACCCATCGCCCTACACAGCACGGATGTGGCGCATTGTGCAGCAAGAAAGCGCCCGCCTTATCCACATTCACAACGAGCCCAAGTTGCTGACAGGACTTGCCCCTTACCTGGAAAAGTCGCCGCTGCCGACGGTAGTCCATGTCGCCAACGAAAAACCTCTGCCGAAAAACGCCCTGTCTCTGGTCGCTCGCTGGGTGGCGTGCAGCCGCTACATTAAACAGTGGATCGCCGGCAACGGCGTGCCGCCGGAGAAAATCGCAGTCGTCTATACTGGTGTGGACACCGCTGGACGCCCAGCCTGGTGGGACGTTTCCCCAGAGCGCCGCGCTGCCCTGCGGCGCCATTACGGCATCGTAGAAGACAACGCGGCAGTCATCCTATTCGCCGGCCGGCTGGTAAAGGAGAAAGGCGTGATCGAATTACTGGACGCCTTTGCGCAACTGCGCGCCAGCACCACGCACCCTCTTTACTTGCTGGTGGCGGGCAACGTGCGCGCGAGCAACGACCCGAAAAATGAAAAAGCGGCTTACGGCCGCGCCGTGGTTGAACGCATGGCGCGCGAGCCTCGCGTGCAATGGGTAGGAAGCCTCGCCCCGGCGGAGATGCACGACTTTCTCCTGGCCGGCGACCTCTTCGCCCTCACCTCCATTTGGCCCGACCCCTTTCCCACCGTCATGCTGGAAGCGGCGGCAGCCGGACTGCCCATTCTCGGCAGCGCCCTGGGAGGCATCGTGGAATTTCTCGACGGCTGCCCCGGCGTTCCCATGATCCACGAGCCGGAATCGGCGCAACGCTGGGCCGAAGGGCTGGCCCCCCTAGTAGAAAACGTGGCGCTGCGCCACGAAGCGGGACGTTGGCTGCGAGCCAAGGTGGACGCCGATTTCGGCTGGGACCGCGTGGCGCGGGACTTCGAAGCCCTTTACGACAGCCTGCTCACCACGCCATGAACATCTGCTTCTATAACGTTACCGCCACCACCCATTTCGGCGGCCTCGAAACCTACTGCTGGGAAGCGGGACACGCCCTGGCCGCCCGGGGTCACCGAGTGACGATCATCGCCGGCGAGGGCGGCGCGGCGCGGCAACCGGACGTGGAATTAGCGGCCTTTCCCTTCATCGACCGCACTCGCTTCCCCAACCTGGGCACCCGTTTCCGCAAATTGATGGAGCGCCTGTCTTTCGCCCGCCGCGCCGCCCCCTACCTCGCCAGCGCGGGCTTCGACGCGGTGATTATCAACAAACCTTTCGACATGCCTGCCTTGGGATGGGCCAGATGGCGAGGCATGAGCGCGAGCACCATGTTCCGCTCCGGCGGCACGGACTTTTTCCTTGGCGACCGTTGGTTCGCCGCCGCCGTAGACCACTGGGTATCCACCAGCCGGTATAATGCGGATCAGATCACGACACGCTACCATCGCCCTGTGACGCTGATCCCCAACGGGGTTGACACGCGCCTGTTCGTCCCCGGCCAACGCAATGCTGCTTTGCGCCGCCGGTGGAGTGTACCGGAAGCCGCGCCGCTAGTGATTAGCGTTGGCCGACTGGTCGGCTGGAAAGGCTTGCATGTGGTGGTCGACGCCTTGGCCGGCTTGGGCAAGGCCCACTACCTAATTGTGGGTGAAGGCGGGGAACGGCGCCGCCTGGAAGAAATGGCGCGGCGGCTCGGCATTGCCGACCGAGTGCATTTCACCGGCCGGGTGTCCCACGACCAGTTGCCAGAGACCTTGCGCGAGGCCGATTTGTTCGTGCAGCCATCCATCGGCGAAGAGGCCTTCGGCATCAGCGTGGTGGAAGCCATGGCCTGCGGCGTGCCGGTGCTGGCGTCCCGCAACGGCGGCCTGGTGGAGGTTGTGGAAGACGGCAAAACCGGCCGTTTGCTGCCTCCTGGTGATGCGCCGGCTTGGCGCGCGGCCTTGGCGGCATTACTCGCCGCCCCGGAAACCCGCATGACCATGGGGCAAGCCGCCCGTGAGCGGGCCGACGGCGAATTCACCTGGGCGGCCAACGCGCGCAAACTGGAACAATTGATTATGGAAAGAACGGCTTAATGTGCGGCATCGCAGGCTACCTGGCTAAACGCCCCTATCCCTTCCAACTCGCTGAAGCCGTGCAGTGTCTGCATCACCGCGGCCCCGACCAAAATGGGGTATGGGAACGGGACGGGACCGGACTGGGCCACGCCCGCTTGTCCATCATCGATCTCTCCGACGCCGGGCGGCAGCCCATGAGCAGCCCGGACGGGCGCTATGTGCTCGTATTCAACGGCGAAATTTACAACTTCCGGGAACTGCGCCGCGATCTGGAAGCGGCGGGAGAGGCCTTCCGTAGCCATTCCGACACCGAGGTGCTGCTGCGCCTCTACCAGCGTGAAGGAGCGCAATGCCTGGAAAAGCTGCGGGGCATGTTCGCTTTCGCAATATGGGACATTGCCGAACGCACCCTGTTCCTGGCCCGCGACCGCCTGGGCGTAAAACCCTTGGTGTACACTGAAAACGACGCCGGCTTCCTGTTCGCCTCCGAAATTCCCGCCCTGTTTGCGCTCCAGCCGGATCTGCCGCGGACGCCGGATTATTCCGCCCTCGACCATTATCTTACGTTCCAGTATATCCCGGCCCCTCTAACCGGCTTCGCGGCCCTGAAGAAGCTGCCGCCGGCCCACGCCATGATCGTGCGGGACGGCAAGATCGAACACTTGTGGCGCTACTGGGACATCGACCATAGCCGGCGCAGCCGCTTGTCCTTCGACGACGCTTGCGACGCCCTGCGGGAGAAATTCCTGGAAGCCGCCAAGCTCCGCTTGGTGAGCGACGTCCCCCTGGGCGCCTTCCTCTCCGGCGGCATCGACTCCAGCATCACGGTGGCCGCCATGGCCCATCTCGGCGTGGAGAACATCAAAACCTTCGCCATCGGCTTCGAAGAGCAGAAATTCAACGAACTACCCTACGCCCGGCAAATCGCCGAACATCTGGGAACCGACCACCACGAAATGGTGGTCAAGCCCGACGCGATAGCGATCCTACCTCAGTTAGTACGGCATTTTGGCGAACCCATGGCGGATAATTCCGCCATCCCCACCTATTATGTTTCGAAAATGGCACGTGAGCGGGTGACAGTTGTGCTAAATGGCGACGGCGGGGACGAGAGTTTTCTCGGCTATACCCGTTATCTCTCTTGCAAGGCTATTGACCAGTACGACAAGATTCCTCCAAATATTTCTGGCCCTCTGCGGCGCATGATCTCAATTTCGCCCGAATTTCTCAACCGTTTTCGCCTTCCCCGCCACGCCCGTGCCATGGCCATTAGGCTCCTTGAGCGGCGTAGCAGGCGCTATGAGCCGACCATCGCCTATTTTTCGGATGCCGCTAAGCAGCCACTTTATGGACCGGCTTTGAAAGAATTTTTAGAACACTCAGCCCTCGATCGATTGGATGATTATCTTGATGGGGCACCAAATATGGTAGCCGGTGCAGCCTGGGCTGATATTCACACCTATCTACCGGATGATCTGATGGTAAAAGTCGATATTGCCAGTATGGCCCACTCACTCGAAGCGCGCTCGCCATTTCTCGATCATAAATTGATGGAATGGGCTGCGACAATTCCGGCGCATCAACGATTTACAGGCAAAGAGCCAAAATCGCTTTTGAAGAAAGCTATGGAACCGCATCTACCACATGACCTCATGTACCGGCCGAAGATGGGATTTGGTGTTCCTATTGATGTATGGTTACGCGGTGAAATGAAAGAATTTGCGTATGATACGCTGCTATCAGGTTCTGCGAAAACGCGGGATCTGTTTGATCTGGAACATGTTGAGTTTCTGCTGGATAGTCATCAGAAAGGCGAGAATCGAGCCTATCCGATATGGGCCCTGTTGATGCTGGAGCTTTGGTACAAAATGTGGATAGACAGTAGGGATCCTTTTTCTGATCCGACAGCGAAGCGTATTATTGCGCAAGCACCTTCATCTCAAACAAATGTGATGTAACCATACGTCAGAAACGCAAATCTGAGTTTGAATCCACACGGCTGATTAATAGGTGACGATCAAGCGCAGGATTTTGACCGTCAAGGCAAAAGTTCAGAAACAGCAATTTTTTTAAAATCCAAGTCATTCTTATAGATTAATTTTATCCCCACTTCGCGGCACCACGTTAGACTGTCCCACATATTGGAAAACCCACCCGGACAGGAACACATTGTGACCGATACACCAAATCTATCGCTGCCCTATATTACCGCTGCTCAAGCTCAGAAACATGTCACCCATAATGAAGCTTTGCGCGCGCTGGATGTGCTTGCGCAGCTTAATATTCTTGACCGCGACCTGAGTACTCCCCCGGCGTCTCCTGCCGATGGCGATCGATATATTGTCGCCGCTATGGCGAACGGGGATTGGACGGGGAAGGAAGATCAGGTCGCCGCATGGCAGGACAATGCGTGGAGACTTTACGCTCCCCGGCAAGGTTGGCTGGCCTGGATCGCAGACGAAGGAATTATACTTTCTTATGACGGATCGTCATGGGTAGGCGTCGCAACTGGTGGCGGCAGTGTCAATCCGGTACCTCTTGTCGGTGTCAATGCCACCGCCGACACAACCAATCGGCTTTCCATGAACTCACCAGCATCGCTTTTCAACCATGAAGGTGCTGGGCATCAGCAGAAAATTAACAAGGCAACGGCTGGCGATACGGCCAGTCAGCTTTACCAAACCGGATTTTCCGGGCGTGCTGAGATCGGACTTACTGGTGACGATGACTTTCATTTGAAGGTCAGTCCTGATGGCGTAAAATTAAACGATAAAAATAAGAACATTTAGGAAATA
>DOVS01000288.1 GCA_003519965.1 Betaproteobacteria bacterium | reverse complement strand
ATCAAGCGGTGAATGCCGGATTTGGATCGCAGGTTCAGCGCTTCTTTCATTTCGTCAAACGAGGGTGATACGCCATCTGCCTGCACCCGCATGTGGATAAATTTCAGCAGGTCCAACTGTTTTTTCGTAAGCATGGCACACTCTCCGCAGGGATTATTTCTCTACGTTCTACACTTGTTCCGGTTTTGTGTCAACTAGAACAGAATGCACTCCACCATATCGCCGGCTTTCGCTGCTTTGACAAATGGCGCGCGCACGATCAGGGCGTTTGAATTTGCCATCACCGTAATCAGCGCACTATCTTGACGGCTCGCCGGTGTGCACGTCCCGTTTTCTACCCGTCCGCGCATATAATGCGCCCGAACGCCGTTCTCCGGCAAGGCTTCGGTTAAGGCAAAGCGCTGGCGGGGCAGGGCCTTGGCATCGAGCCCCAGCATTTTATCAATAGCTGGGCGCAAAAACACATGCGTGCACACCATCGAGGACACTGGGTTCCCCGGCAGGCCAAACATTGGAACGCCGGAAATATGGCCCGCAATCAAAGGCTTGCCCGGCCGCATAGCGATTTTACTGAAATCGAGAGATATCCCCAACTCCTCCGCCATCGGGCCAATCAGGTCATAATCCCCGACCGAGGCACCGCCAAGGGTAACCACCATATCTGCCCCCTCGGTTAGCTTGAAGGCGGCGCGCAGGGCGGGGCGGTTATCGCGTGCGATTGGCAGCAGCCGCACTTCGGCACCCTGTGCCTCCAATTGGGCTTTGAGCGCAAAATTGTTCGAGGTGATTATCTGCGTTGGCCCCGGCTGCTCGCCGGGCATCACCAATTCATCACCTGTCGGGATAACCGCGACCACCGGCTTTTTCCGCACCGGCACATCGGGGATGTTCATGGCCGCCAGCAGTGCGATATCTGCCGCGCTTAGCCGCCGCGGGGCGGCCAGAGTGTCACCGATCTTGAAATCCGCGCCCACAGGACGCAGGTTCAGCGCATCCCCCGGCGCCTCGTTCAGGAGCACCGTGTTGCCCTCGCGGCTCACGTTTTCCTGAATCACCACGCGGTCCGCGCCCTCGGGCACCGCGCCGCCGGTGAAAATTCGCACCGCGTCTCCAGCACCAACTGTGCCCTCAAACTGGCCACCCGCCGGAGATTCACCGACCAGTTCCAGCCGTGCGCCCGGTTTGAGGTCTTCCGCCCGAACCGCATAACCACCCATCGCCGACGCCCTAAAAGGCGGCTGGTTGCGCGTTGCGGCCACCGGCTCGGCCAGAACGCGGCCGGCGTCCTCGGCCAGCGGCACGGTTTCAGTGGCCATTACGGGGCATAGGTTCAGCACGCGCTCCAGCGCTTCGGATACGGGGGTAAGGGCCATTATTCTGCCTTGAATAGTCCGGATTTTCCGCCATCTTTCAGCACGAGGCGAATCTCCGATATGGTCATTGATTTGTCCACGGCTTTCACCATGTCATAAACGGTTAGCGCAGCGAGGCTGACGGCGGTCAGCGCCTCCATCTCCACGCCGGTGCGCCCCAATGTCTCGACAGTCGCTACGCACTCGATCTCCGCCGCGCTTTCCCGGATATGGAAATCGACGCCGATCTTAGTCAGCGCCAAAGGATGGCACAGCGGAATCAGATCGGCGGTTCTTTTCGCCCCCTGGATGGCGGCGATGCGCGCCACGCCCAGTACATCGCCTTTTTTGCTGCCGCCCGCCAGCAGCAGCGTCAGCGTTTCCGGCCGCATGCTGATCGACCCCGCCGCACGAGCGACGCGGCGGGTTTCGTCTTTCCCCGCGACATCCACCATGCGCGCCTGTCCCTCGGCGTCAAAATGTGTAAACTTGCTCATTATTGCAATCCTTCGTCCCTATCCAATGAACTTTCCGCCCTTATGACCGTCATCGCCTAATGAAGCACTATCTTAGCATTATGAAATATCTCCACCTACTGGCCGCTCTGGCGCTCGCCATGCCGAGCGCCGGAGCAGACGGTTTGCCCAGCTTAGGGGACGCCTCGCAAAGTGCATTTTCTCCCCAGCAACAGCGACAACTGGGCAACGAGATCATGCGGGAAATCCGCAACAGCCGTCATTACGACGACGATCCCGAGCTAACGGACTACATCAATCACCTCGGTTACCGTTTAGTCGCGCATAGCCCGGAAAACACGGCGCACTATCATTTTTTTATTGTCAACGACCACACCATCAACGCATTCGCGTTGCCTGGCGGCTATATCGGCGTACATACCGGCCTAATCCTCGCCACGCAAAACGAATCGGAGCTCGCCAGCGTGCTAGCCCACGAATTGGGCCATGAAGTCCAGCACCATATGTCGCGCATGGCGGCCCACCAAAAGCGGCTCATGATTCCCGCGCTGGCCGCGCTAGCGGTCGCCATCCTCGCATCCCGCACCAACACCCAGGTATCCGACGCCGCGCTGGCCGCCGCCCAGGCGGGAACGGCGCAAAGTACGTTGAGCTTTAGCCGCCACGACGAGGAAGAAGCCGACCGGGTGGGATTGCAAATCCTAATTAAGTCAGGCTTCGACCCACGCGCCATGCCGGCGTTTTTCCGCCGTTTGTTGAAAAAGACCCGGCTGTATGAAAACGATGCGCCGGTTTATCTGCGCACCCACCCGCTCACCACGCAGCGGATCGCCGATTTGGAAAACCGGGTGGCGGGCCTTCCGTACCGCCAAGTACCGGATAGCCTGATGTTTCAGCTTATGCGCGCCAAATTGCGCGCCACGCAAGGAACGCCGCAAACCGCGGTGCAAACCTTCGAAAATAATCTGCGGGAGCAAAAATACGCCAACGAAGCGGCTGAGCGCTATGGACTAATCCAGGCGTTGATGCGTGCGCGCGCGTTCCCGAAAGCCAACCGCCAGCTTGCCCTATTGCTGAAACAAGCCCCGGCCAGCCCGGCCATCGACACCTTGGCGGCGCAACTAAAAACAGCCGAAGGCCAGCGGAAAGACGCTATTGCCGAATACCGTGCGGCGCTTCAAGATTTCCCCGGCTACCGCGCGCTCTACTATGGCTATATCGACGCGTTGCTGCAAAATAAAAACAGCGCGGCGGCCTTGAAAACAATCGCAAGCAAGCTGGCCAACCACCCCGGCGACTACTGGCTATACGAGTTTCAGGCTCACGCCTATGCGCAACAAGGCGATAATTTGTTGCGCCATCAAGCGATGGCGGAAGCCTATGCGCATCTAAACAACCTGCCCGCCGCCATCGAGCAATTGCAACTCGCGCTCAAAAGCGGCGGCGGCACATTCTATCAACTCACTGCAATTGAAGCGCGCCTGAAGACTTTGCGCGCGCAAAGCGCGGCGAATCCAACACCGTAAAAACGCGCCCCGGCGCAAAAACACAGGCGTTACCGATGATCTGAACCGGCGGTGTTAGTCCATTCCTACCAACACTAGAAAAATTAAGCACCTAGACGCGGAAAACACTTGCGTAAGGCGGAAAAGTTTGAGTATGCTTGCAGGCAAGCGCCAATAAAAAAGAGCTGTGAGGGTTAAGGATAGAGCGGATTATCGCCCGATTCCCCAACGCTTCGACAATAATCTAAAGATGATGGAGGATATCTATGAGGAGGAAGCCAATCGCCCTTCTATTGGGCGGGATTGCCGCCGCCGGTTTATCGCTCTCCGCCTTGGCCGCGGATACGGTTACCGTCCCCAAGGAAGCCCTGCCGCACACCAAGCCCATTTTTGCCGTCACCCCCGCGGCGCCGACGCCGGCGGAAACCGGCAAGCAGATCGCCTTCAGCCGCAAACGCGGTAATTGCCTGGCGTGCCATGCGTTCCCTAATGTTCAGGCGCAAATGCCTGGATCGATCGCGCCCCCGCTGGTCGCCATGAAATTACGTTATCCCAATAAATCAGTCTTGCGGGCCCATATTTGGAATGCGATGAAGTTCAATCCCAACACCGCTATGCCGCCATTCGGCAAGCATAAAATATTAACCAAGGAAGAGATCGATAAAGTCGTCGATTTCCTTTATACCCTGTGATTTGATTTGCTTTACTTTACGGAGACTTTCTCAATGAATCACCAACGCAGAACCTTTCTCAAGAGCACCAGCGCCGCCGGCGCCATCGCGGCCGCGGTGGCGGCGGGCTTGCTAAAGCCGACGCAAGTGCTGGCCGCCGACTGGAACAAAAGCGCCTTCACCGCCGACAAAGCGGCGGCCGCGCTAACAAATTATGGAATCTCCTCGCCATCACGGAGCAAGGACGTTCTGCTTAACGCACCCGATATCGCTGAAAACGGCGCAGTCGTTCCGGTGACCATTACCAGTAACATTCCTAACACGGAAATGGCTTTCCTGGTCGTCGCCGACAACCCCAACCCGATGGCCGCCTCGTTCACCTTCGCTAATGGTGCGGAAGGCTTTATTTCCACCCGCGTCAAAATGGCCAAAACATCCTATGTTAAGGCTTACATCAAGGCGAACGGCAAGTATTACTTCGCGGAAAAACAAGTCAAAGTCACGATCGGCGGATGCGGCGGCTAACTACGTTACGATGAGGGAGGGACGTTTCTCCGCCCTTGCTGTTTAAAACCGCTTTTTTACTTAATTTGAAGGAATAGGAATATGGCAAAACCAGGACCGATGAGAATGCGGGCTCGCCTTGTCGGCGATTACGCGGATGTTAAAGTGTTGATGTCCCATCCGATGACAACCGGACGGCGGAAAGACCGCAAAACCGGAAAGCTAATCCCGGCGCACTTCATCACCAATATTGACGCGACGCTGAACGAGAAACCAGTGCTAACCGTCGAATGCAATCAATCGATTTCCAAGAACCCCTTCTTCGGCTTCAAGGTAAAAGGGGCCAAGGCCGGCGATAAGGTCACGATTGGTTGGCTGGATAACAAGGGCGAAAAAGATAGCATCACAGGCGCCGTATCCTAAATGACGCCATGATGCCGACGTGCGCACTGGGCCGCCACCGGCCCGGCAGGCGTGCTTGCACCTTAAAAAGAAGGAGGAGGACAACATGAAAAGGACGATCCTTGCACTGGCCGGCGCCATACTGATTGCAGCGCCATTGGCCGCATTCGCCGGCCCAAAGCACGACCGGGAAGAGCTGGTCCACTTTTTCAGCAGCCGTTACCCCAACATCAAGTTCAACAATTACGTGTATGGCTCCATGGCGTTCAACCCGGACGCGAAAGCGCAATACGACAGCATCATGGAGTTTCCGCCGTTCACGCCGGTGATTGAAAAAGGCAAGAAAATGTGGGAAAAGCCATTTAAGAACGGCAAAACCTTCGCTAGCTGCTTTCCCAACGGCGGGAAAAACGTAGCGGGCGACTACCCGATGTTCGATAACAAGCTAGGCAAGGTCGTGACCTTCGAGATGGCGATTAATCAATGCCTGAAAAAGAACGGCGAACCGCAACTTAGCTACAGCAACATGAAAACCATGGGGGTCCTGGTCAGCTATGCGCGCACCTTATCCGACGGCATGAAAATGAACATCAAGGTTAAAGGGCCGGGCGCGCTAGCCGCCTACACCCGGGGCAAGGAGTTTTTCTACCGCCGCCGCGGCCAATTGAACTTTGCCTGCGCCACCTGTCACGTCGACAACGCCGGCAAGCGGCTGCGGTCTCAAATTCTCTCGACGGTGGTCGGGCAGGCGACCCACTGGCCGGTGTTTCGCGGCGGCACCCGTTTATTCACGCTGCAAAGACGTTATGTCGGCTGCAATAAGCAAGTCCGCGCCGTACCGTTCAAACCTGGCAGCGAAGTCTATAACGACTTGGAATATTTCGAGTCTTACGTCAGCAATGGCCTGCCGATGCACGCATCGGTTTTCCGCCCATAAGATATTCCGGGAAAACGCACCGAAGCGCTATTGTTAAGAAATACCCTAATTAAAACGACATGAAGACAACGCGCCCGTGGAAAAGGGGAAACGGGCGCGTTTTTTGAACAGAACCGTCATCAACCTTGGAGTGAACAGACCCATGAACCGTCGAGAATTTCTCCAGATGCTCGCCGTGGCGGCCGCTTCCGGCTTAGCCCTCGATAGCGAGAATCTGCTAGCGGCCGGCAACCCGTCCGATTTATACCGGCTGCCCAAATTCGGCAACGTCTCCCTGTTGCATTTTACCGACTGCCATGCGCAGTTAATGCCGATTTATTTCCGCGAACCCAGCATGAACATCGGCGTGGGCAAAAGTTGGGGCCAACCGCCGCACTTGGTTGGCGAGCCTCTGTTGAAACACTTCGGCATCCAACCCCACACCCGTGACGCCTATGCCTTCACCTATCTGGATTTTGCCGAAGCCGCCAAGACTTACGGCAAGGTCGGCGGCTTTTCCCATTTGACCACGCTGGTGAAACAAGTACGCGCCCAACGCCCCGGCAGCCTATTGCTGGACGGCGGCGATACCTGGCAAGGCTCGGCCACCGCCCTATGGACCAAGGGACAGGACATGGTGGACGCAACCAAGCTGCTGGGCGTCGATGTGATGACCGGCCACTGGGAATTCACGTATGGCGCGGAGCGTGTCATGCACCTGGTCAATAACGACCTCAAGGGCCACATTGAATTCCTCGCGCAAAACATCAAAACCAACGATTTCGGCGACCCGGTTTTTCCGCCGTACAGTCTAAAGGAAGTCAATGGCGTCTCCGTCGCCGTGATCGGCCAGGCATTCCCTTACACGCCCATCGCCAACCCGCGCTACATGGTGCCCGACTGGACATTCGGCATCCAAGACGGCCATTTGCAATCGGTAGTCAACGAAGTCCGCGGCAAGGGCGCGCAAGTGGTCGTCGTCCTGTCCCATAACGGCATGGATGTAGATGTTAAAATGGCGAGCCGTGTCACCGGCATCGACGCCATTATGGGCGGCCATACCCACGACGGCGTTCCCGCGCCGACTATCGTTAACAACGCCGGGGGCAAGACCTTGGTCACCAACGCGGGTTCCAACGGCAAATTCCTCGCCGTGCTGGACTTCGACGTGAAAAACGGCAAAGTGGCCGACTATCATTACCGGCTGCTGCCGGTCTTCTCCAATCTGCTCGAACCGGATCCCGCCATGGCCGGGCTAATAAAGAAAGTCCGCGCCCCCTACGAGGATAAACTCAACGAGAAATTGGCGGTGACCGAAGGGCTCTTGTACCGCCGCGGAAATTTCAACGGCACGTTCGATCAGGTGATCCTGGACGCGCTGATGACTGTCAAGGACGCGGAAGCCGCGTTCTCTCCAGGATTCCGCTGGGGCACTTCGCTATTGCCGGGTAACGAAATCACGATGGAGCGGGTGATGGATCAAACCGCCATCACCTACCCCGCCACGACGGTGAACCACTATACCGGCAAACAAATCAAAGCCATCATGGAAGATGTCTGCGACAATCTCTTCAATGCCGACCCTTATTATCAGCAGGGAGGAGACATGGTTCGTGTGGGCGGCATTGGCTATACTTGCGATCCAACCCAGAGCACCGGTAAACGCATCAGCCAGATGACGATCAACGGTAAACTCGTCGCGCCCGACAAGAAATATAAAGTCGCTGGATGGGCGCCGGTTTCGCCGAACCAAACCGGTGAACCGATTTGGGAGGTCGTCGCCAGCTATTTGCGCGACAAGAAAGTTATCGAACCGACTAAACCCAACGTGCCGACCCTGGTGAACGTTAAGGGCAACCCGGGCATTGGCGCGACCGCCTAACGGGCCGCCGGTAAAAAAGCGGGGAGGAAGGGGGCGAACGCCCCCTTCCTTATTTCACGCGCCGCCGTGCCTAGGAAGAGAAATATCCCGTTATAATGGCGTATTAGGAACTTGCCTGTAGCCGGCATGTCATTCGTTATGTTTGAATCGGCGCGCTCCATGACTCCCCTCTCCCGCAAACGCCTCGCTATCCTCGTCCTGCTTGCCGCCGCCATCGCGGCGGGCGGCTATAGCTGGCGGCGCCATACCGCCGCCGATGCGGCGCCGCGTTATCAAACCGAAACGGTAAGCCGCGGCGACATTACCCAAACCGTCGCCGCCAACGGCACGCTAAACCCCGTGGTGCTGGTCAATGTCGGCACCCAAGTGTCGGGAACGGTCAGTAAACTATATGCCGATTTCAATGACCGGGTGAAGCCCGGCCAAGTGCTGGCCCGCTTAGATCCCGCGTTGTTTCTCGCGCAACTGCGCCAAAGCCAGGCCAGCCTCGCCAGCGCCCGCGCCAATTTTATCCTGGCGCGGACCAAAGCGCGGCGCAGCCGCCAACTTTTCTCCAAGGGTTTCGTTTCCGCCAACGATATGGATCAAGCCAAAGAAACGCTGGCCGCGGCCCGCGCCCAAGTCGCCTTGAGCCAGGCGCAGGTAGGCCGCGACCGCACCAATCTCGACTACAGTATTATCCGTTCGCCGATTTCCGGCGTGGTCGTGGCGCGCAACATAGACATCGGCCAAACCGTGGCGGCGAGCTTCCAAACACCCACCCTGTTCCAAATCGCGAAAGATTTGCGGGTTATGCAAATCGATACCAGCGTAGCGGAGGCCGACATTGGACAAATTCGCGTCGGGCAGCCGGTGCGGTTCACCGTGGACGCCTATCCTAACGCGCGCTTCCACGGCAAGGTGCGGCAAATCCGGCTGAATCCCACCATCCAGCAAAACGTGGTCACCTACAATGTCGTGGTCGCGGTGGACAACGCGAAAGGCCGGCTAATGCCGGGCATGACCGCCCATGTTCGCATTATTATTAAACACAAGCCGCACGCCTTGCGCGTACCGAACGCCGCCCTGCGCTTCAAACCCGCGCCCGGCGACCACGTACAGCCCGCGAAAAATATGGGGGCGGACATCGTTTATCGCCTGCGCGACCGTCGACTCATCCCGGTGCCGCTCAAAACCGGCGCCCGCAGCAGCCGTTACACTGAGATGCTTTCCGGAAATCTCAAGGAAGGCGACCGCCTCGTCACGCGGGAACGCGGCGGCGGCGGCCGGACGGGCGGCAAATTCCGCATTCGGCTATTTTAAGCGGGCCGGCAACCGCCGCCATTCTCTTATTTATCCCGCCATGTCCCTCGCACCCCTGATTCGAATCGCGCATTTACACAAGCACTACGACACCGGTAGCGAACAACGGCTAGCGGTGTTGCACGATATTAACCTGACGATCGAACAGGGAGAATTCGTCGCCATCATGGGGCCGTCCGGCTCGGGTAAATCCACCTTCCTGAACATTCTAGGATGTCTCGACACCCCCAGCCAGGGCGATTACTATCTCGACGGCCGCGCGGTGGCGGGACTCGACGGCAACGCACTCGCCCGCATCCGCAACCAGCGCATCGGTTTCGTCTTTCAGGGCTTCAACTTGCTCAAGCGCGTCACCACGATCAACAATATTGCATTGCCGCTGCTTTACGCCGGCATGAGCAAGCTGGCGCGGCGGCGGCGCGCCCTCGATCTTCTGGGTCCACTAGGGTTGGAAGCCCATGCCGAACGAACGCCCAGCCAACTGTCCGGCGGCCAACAACAGCGGGTCGCCATCGCCCGCGCCCTATCGACCCAACCGGCGCTAATTCTGGCGGACGAGCCGACCGGCAACCT
>DOVS01000244.1 GCA_003519965.1 Betaproteobacteria bacterium | reverse complement strand
CCTCCCCTTCCTCGGCATCGGCGCCATTATCGGCACCGGCATTTTCGTTCTCACCGGCATTGCCGCGGCCACCCAGGCCGGTCCGGCGGTCGTTTTATCCTTCGTCATCGCCGGCGTCGCTTGCGCCTTCGCCGCCCTCGCCTACGCGGAGCTGGCGGCGGCGGTGGGCGGCTGCGGCAGCGCCTACGGTTACAGCTACGCTGCGTTTGGCGAGA
This sequence comes from Betaproteobacteria bacterium, assembly GCA_003519965.1. Classification (GTDB taxonomy): domain Bacteria; phylum Pseudomonadota; class Gammaproteobacteria; order Burkholderiales; family UBA9220; genus UBA9220. Next base: position 4,777 of record DOVS01000244.1, on the reverse strand, counting down.
TCGTCGCTTGGATTATCGGCTGGGACTTGATCCTGGAATACGCCGTCGCCACCGCCGCGGTCGCAACCGGCTGGTCGAGCTATTTCAGCAACGCGCTCGCCACCTTGGGATTCGGTCTGCCCTACGCCATCACCCATGCGCCCCAGCAAGGCGGCGTCATCAATCTGCCGGCGGCGGGCGTCGTATTGTTGCTCATGGCGCTGCTGTCCATCGGCGTGCGGCAAAGCACACGCTCCAACAACGCCATGGTGTTCGTCAAGCTGCTCACGATCGCAGTATTCATCGGTGTGGCGGCGTTCAATGTTCACCCCGCCAACTGGACGCCGTTCATGCCGTTCGGCTGGAGCGGCACAGGATCCAACGGCAAACCGGTGGGCGTGCTGGCGGGCGCGGCTATGGTGTTCTTCGCCTATATAGGATTCGACGCGGTGTCCACCGCCGCCGAAGAGGCGAAACACCCCCAGCGCGACGTGCCCATCGGCATTATTGCGTCGCTGGTGTTCTGCACCGTCATTTACATTGTCGTCTCCGGCTTGCTTACGGGCATCGTCCCTTACACCGAGCTCAACGTCGCCTCTCCGGTCGCGCATTCGTTGCAGCTAATCGGCTTCCGCGGGGCGTCGGCGCTAGTCGCAACGGGGGTGATCGCCGGCCTCACCACCGTGATGCTGGTGCTCTACTATGGGCTGACACGGGTGTTCTTCGCCATGTCCCGCGATGGGCTGCTGTCTTCGTTCTTCTCCGAGGTGCACCCTAAGACCCATACGCCGGTGCGGGTCATCGTCCTGTGCGGCGCGCTGATCGCTATCGTGGCGGGCCTCATTCCCCTCGGCGAACTGGCCGAGCTGGTCAACATCGGCACCTTGGCCGCCTTCACGCTGGTCTGTCTGGGGGTGATCGTACTGCGCATCCGCCAGCCGGAATTGAAACGCCCCTTCAAAAATCCGCTCAATCCGCTATTTCCCGTGCTCGGCATGATTTCTTGCGGTCTGTTGATGGCGTTCCTGCCGCTACTCACCTGGCTGCGCTTTTTGGTGTGGCTGCTGATCGGTTTTATTGTGTACTTCACGTATTCCTACCGCCACAGCAAACTGGCCGCCGAAGGCGAATAGACCAACGGCGGCGCGCAAATCACCCGGCGATTTCCTTGCGGGTGGCGCGGACACAACGGCGGGCAACCTCCTCCGGTCAAGGCGCCGCATCCCTATCCTCTTGCCAGCCATCCAAGAATGCTGTCTATATTCGCAGCCAGCGCCGTTCTTTGCGCGTAGCGCTTCGCACCTCCCAAGGACGCCGCCTGCAACAAGCAGCCTGTTAACGGTGAACGATCTTTCCGGCGAAGTCACACGGGACATTAACGCTTCCTACTGAAAGTTTTACACTTTTTTAACAATTCGGCGGCTTCGCGCCCTTGCTTTACGCCGCTCGGGCACAAATACTTAAAGCGACGAAAACGATGAGATGCGCGGGATGAATGTCCAACCTGGAAACAATCGTTCTCGCGCCCAAAGGGGAAAGATGAACGCACCGGCCCGAATAGCGCGAATTTTCACCATGATGGCGTTCCTTAGCGCCCTGCCGCCACTGGCGCTTGCCGGGAATGCGCTAACGTTCGGGGTGCTGCCCTATGTTTCCCCTGGCCAGTTAATCAAGCAACATGGGCCGCTCAAACACTATTTAGCCAAGACCCTGAGGCAGCCGGTGGTTTTGGTCACCGCACCCGGTTTTGGCGCTTTCGCCGAGAGAACCCGGCGCGGCGATTACGATATCGTATTTACCGCCCCCCACTTAGGGCGGCTAGCCAATACCCGCGACGGCTACCAGGTGCTGGCGCGCACCGGCCACCAAGTGCGCGGTATGTTTATCGCCCGCCGGGATTCCGCTATCCGCCGCCTGGAAGATTTACGCGGTAAACGCCTGATGATGGCCGCGCCGCGCTCGATGCTTTTCCTCATGGGCAAGGAAACGCTACGCCAGCATGGACTCGCCCTGGGACGAGAAGTGGTCTGGGGGAAAACCCGCACGCACAATAACGCGCTCAACGCCCCCTTGCGCGGCAAAGCGGACGCTGCGCTCACCGGCATCGTCATGTGGCGGCAGTTAGACCCCCGGCAGAAAAAGCAACTGCGGCTCATCGGCTCCACGCCGCCGCAGCCGGGATTTATCATGCTGGCCCACCCGCGTCTACCGAAGGCGCTGGCGACGCGCATCCGGCAAGCGCTGCTCGACTTCCAACACACGGCGGAAGGAAAAAACGACTTCACCACGCGCGCGCTCAAGGGGTTCGCGCCGATTGCCGCGGATGACCTGGTCCCGCTCGATCCTTATGTCAACGCCATGCGGGAAACGGCGTCATGAAAAAACGCCGCTCCCTTCGCTTCCGGCTGATCGCCATTAGTATTCTGGTGGAAGTCGTCATGCTCGGTCTGCTGCTGGCGAACAGCGTGCGCCTGCTGAACAACACCATGGAGGAACAAACCCGCATCCGGGTGCAAGCGGCCACACCGCTGCTCGACACGGCGTTGAGCGCGCCATTGTTTGCACGGGACTACAGTTCCGTCGACGATATTCTGCAAAAATTGGTTAAGGGACCCCTCAGCGAATTCCAATATATTGTGGTATACGACAGCCTGGGCAACATTTTCGCCGCCTTGGGCAAGGTCGACGCCGCGGCAATGCCGCCATTGGACCACGCCGTGGCGTCCAGCCTCCGCGACCTGGTGTACGATACCCGCGCGCCGTTGATGCTCCATGCCGAACAAGTGGGCGAGGTGCGCTACGGGCTCTCTCTAGAATCCCTGGCCGCCTCCCGTGACAATTTGTTCACGCAAAGCTTTCTGATCGCCGCCGCCGAAGTCATTTTGACGCTGTTGCTGTTGAGCGCGGGCGGTTTCCTGCTGACCCGCCATCTTCGCATTCTCATGGCGGGCGCACGGCGGGTCGCCTCGGGCGATTATTCCGGTCACATTCCCGTCGCCAGCCACGATGAAATCGGTCAATTGGCGTCGGATTTCAACGCCATGTCCGTAGCGATCCGCGACCGTATCGACGCGCTCCATCGCGCGGAGGAGAAGGCCAGCGTGACGTTGCACTCTATCGGCGATGGGGTCATCGCCACGGATGTGCATGGCTTCGTCCAGTATCTTAATCCCGTCGCGGAAGAACTGACCGGCTGGACGCGCCAGGCGGGGCAAGGACAAGCAGCCGCGCAGGTCTATCATGTTGTCGATGAAGTCAGCGGCGCGCCCCTGGAAAACATCGTGATGGAGGCGCTACGGAAGCAGGAAATCGTCAACCGCCACGGATGCAGCCTACTGGTCGGCCCTCAGGGGAGAACCGCGGCGGTGGAGGAAACCGCCGCCCCGATCCGCGACCGCGAAGGCCGTATGATCGGCGCCGTGCTGGTGTGCCGGAATGTGACCGCCAGCCGCGAAATGGCCCGGCGGCTCGAATACCAAGCGACCCACGACCCGTTGACCGGACTGATCAACCGCGCCGAATTCGAACGCCAGGCGGAAGCCGCGCTGCAAGACGCGCATCGGTCCGGCAACTTCCATACGCTGTGCTACCTCGACCTCGATCAGTTCAAGGTGGTGAACGATACCTGCGGGCATAGCGCGGGCGACGAATTGCTGCGCCAGGCCACCGCCCGGATTCAGCGGGAAATCCCAGCGGGCGGCGTCGTCGGCCGCCTGGGCGGCGACGAATATGGGGTTTTGCTGACGGGAAGCCGCGTGGCGCATGCCGAACGGGTCGCGCGGAGCGTGCGCGACAGTTTAAGGGAATTTCGCTTCATCTGGGAAAAGATGAGCTTCGAGGTGGGCGTTAGTATCGGCATCGCACCTATCCACGCCGACACCGGCAATATCGCCGAGGTGTTCAGCGCCGCCGACATGGCGTGTTACATGGCGAAAGATAAGGGACGCGGCCATATTCACACCCATCGGGCCGATGATCTCGATCACGCCCGCCGCCGGGGCGAAATGCAATGGTCGTCGCGCATCGTCTCGGCGCTTGAGACAGACCGCTTTGTGCTGTACTTCCAGAAAATCGTGCCGCTTTCGCATGATGGAATGACCAGTGGCGGCCATGGAGAGATTCTGCTGCGCATGCTGGACGAGGAAGGAAACATTGTCCCGCCAGGGCGCTTCCTGCCCGCCGCCGAACGCTACCGCCACATGCACGACATCGACCGCTGGGTGGTGCATCAGACGCTTTCCTCGATGCGCGGCCAGGCGCCGGCCCCAGCGGGAAACGGTTTCTTTTCCATTAATCTCTCCGGCCAATCTCTCGGTAGCGAAGGCTTTCTGGATTTCATTAAGCGTGAAATTCGCGAGAGCGGAATCAATCCGCGGCGGTTATGCTTTGAAATCACCGAAACCGCCGCCATCGCCAATTTGAGCGACGCCACCCGCTTTATCGCCGAACTACGCGAGATCGGCTGCCGTTTCGCCCTGGACGATTTCGGCAGCGGTCTGAGCTCCTTCGGCTACCTCAAGGCGCTGCCGGTGGAGTTTCTCAAAATAGACGGCGGCTTTGTCAAGGACATGGCGCGCGACGCCACCAACCGGGCGATGGTCGCGGCGATCAATCAATTAGGCCATGTGATGGGAATCGAAACCATCGCGGAATTCGTCGAGGACGAAGAAACCGCACGATTACTCCAAGAAATCGGCGTGGACTATATTCAAGGCTTCCACGCCCATCGGCCCGAAGCGCTCCATCCCGCCGTCAGCCATCGACGAAAAATCCACGGCGTTTAGCCAGCGATCTCTCC
>DOVS01000129.1 GCA_003519965.1 Betaproteobacteria bacterium | reverse complement strand
GCGGCTCGGGAGGCGAAGCTCCTGATTCTCCACCTCATGATTCAGGTGTTCAACACGTTGCTCGGCGCTGGCGGCCGCTCGCCGGAATTCCCGCTAGCGCCGGTTCATTGGCGGCGCGACGCCCGCGGCGCGCTCCCCGCAACGACGAACGACACGATCGAGGTTCGCATCACCCACCGCGCACGGCGCACGGAGATCGAGCGCAGCCGATTCCTGGCCAGCGGCGTCATTCACACCGCCAGCGGTGAAACGCGCCATTTCAATTTTGGGCTGGACATGCGCCGCCGCACCGAGCAAACCGAAACCGCGACAGTTCATATCAAACAGATCGAAAAGCTCAAGGACCCTCTGGTTATTAACTTCGGCGGCGGGGCGGCGCAATTGCATTCGACACGCTTCCTGTTCGATATCGACAGCGACGGTCAAGCCGAGCGCCTACCGGCTCTTGGCCCTGGCAGCGGCTTTTTAGCCCTGGACAAGAATGGCGACGGCGCCATAGACAACGGCAACGAATGGTTTGGCGCCGCCACGGGCGATGGCTTCGCCGAATTGGCCGGCGACGACGCCGACCATAACGGTTGGATCGACGCGGCCGATCCGGTGTTCGGTAAGCTGCGCCTCTGGATACCCAACGGCAATGGCCGGGAACGCCTCGCCAGTCTAGCGGAAAAACATATCGGCGCCCTTTATCTGGGGCGTGCGGCGACGCCGTTCACCATGCAGGACGGCGGCGCCTTGCTCGGCCAAGTCAAGGCGAGCGGCGTCTTCCTCCGTGAAGACGGTAGTGTCGGCGCGATGCAGCAAATCGATTTATCGTCGACCGGATGACGGACGAAGCCGCCCCGCTGGCGGATCATCGCGAAACCGCCGCGCCGTCAGCCGGTGGCGAACCAATCGCCGCGTGCGTCCCCACTTGCCAAGCGGCGTTTTATTTGCTATTCCACAAATATCGCTAAGGCGTCCAGAGGGAGCAAAACGATGGCGGAGACACTAGACGACGAAACGGAAAAACATTGTGCGTTTTGCCTACAACTGATCCCACAATCGCAGACACCGACCGACGAAGCGCTCGCCTATCTGCAAAATTTTTGCGGGCTGGAATGCTACGAACTATGGAAAAAAACGCAGGAAACCGGCGGCCCGCCCGATAAAAAGCCCTAGCCGCCCGCTGCCTACGCTTGAATATATTGCCAGCCTTCTTGCAGCCGCTTGACAACCTGCGCCAGCGCCGAAGGCGCCTCCCGAATGCCAGGCAGTAGTTTCACCGCCACGCCCTCCTGGCGGAGGTGGGTGACCGTCTGATGGCATGCGAGGAACGACAAGTTGGGATACGTTCGCTGCAACAGGCGAATCCGCCGGGCATAGGGAGAGACGCCGGTGCGCAACAAGTCCAACCCACCCCCATTAGCGATCACCTCCAATTGCAGTTGCTGATTGGAATGCTTGGAAACACGCAGCAGGTACTCCGTGGTATCGAGCGCGGCGCGCAATTCCGCCGGACGGGACGACCCCACGTGGAGAATCACCCGGCCGCCTAACACCACCGGCGCCTTAGCTTCCCGCAGCAGGCCGGGAAGATTCGCGGCGTGTTCCGTCAGGCGCGGCTGGCCATGGGCGAACCAACCGGCGCCCGCGCCGATGAGCAGCAGCAGGCCCGCCACCAAGGATTGAAGATATGGCGCGAAACGGCGCTTGCGGCCTTCCCGGCGGCCGGCGGCCGGCGGGTGGTCGTAGGCGTGGCGCACCATTTCTTTCAGCCGGTGACATTCGCAAACCCGCCGGTTCAATACCTCGTCCTGTTCGACCAAATCGAATAACCGGCTTTTTTCCGCCTCATCCAACTGATGATCGACGAAGGCGTTCACCAATTCGTCGGAAATCATAACATCGCGTTTCATTTCACGCTCCACACTCTGGGCCGCTGCGCCTCCATCGCCGGATCGAGCGCCGACAAACACTTTTTCAGCGCCCGGCGCGCGCGGCACAAACGGCTCATCACGGTACCCACCGGAATACCCAAAATTTCGGCGACCTCCGCATAGGAGAAACCCTCCAAGTCCACCAAGGTCAGCACTTGCCGCTGACCCAACGGCAGCCGGGCAACGCCCGACCGGACACGGGTAACGATTTGCGTCCGGGCGTGCATCTCCTCCGGTGTCGTTTTAACCGCATAATCGCCTTCATCCACGGCGTCGAGATCGTCCAGCTCCCGGTATTGCCGGAAATGATCGCGCCAGCCGTTGGCTAATATAGTGAACAGCCAACTGGGCATTAGTTGCATCTCCCGCAACTGGCCCGCGTTCTTAAGGGCCTTAGCCAGCGTGTCCTGGGTCAAATCATCCGCCAGCGCCGGATCGTGGCACCAGGAAAATGCGGTGCGGTACAGGCGCTCCCGGCTCTCCTCCAGCTTTTTTCTGAACTCGCGGGATTGGCAGAAACGCACGAACAAATTCATGGTTGTTTTCCGCTCCGTCATTCCGGGGCTCCCTTCTGCTTAAGACGACGTATGGTGACAGATTATTCCACGGCCGCCGGAAATTGCCCAGCCGCCGTTATTCCTATCACAAAAAGGGAATAAATCTCCGTGTCATCCCGTCTCCTACTTATGACTGCATGATTTGTAAGCCGCGTCATTGATAAAACGTAGACCACAACATCACGAGCGAGGAGATCTCATGAAATTTTATAAATCCGCCCTTTACTCCGCCTTCATCGCCGGCGCATTGCTGCTTTCCGGCCTGCCGCAAACGAGCATGGCGGCGGGACACGCCAAGCACGCGATGGCCAGTAAGCACAAAAAACACCGGGTGGTTTTCCAAGTCAGCGACAATAGTCCGAAGAAATGGAACCTCGCCCTAAATAACGCCAACAACGTTCAGCACGCACTGGGCAAAAAAAACGTCGCCATTGAAGTTGTCGTCTACGGCCCGGGAATCCACATGCTCACGCTCAATTCCACCGTTGCCAACCGTCTCGCCAAAGCAAAGAAAGCCGGCATCAAAGTGGTCGCCTGCGAAAACACCATGCACAAATTGAAGCTTACCCGCGCCGACATGCTGTCTACTGTCGGTTATGTCCCCGGCGGCGTGCTCGAACTCATGAAAAGGCAGCAAGAAGGCTGGTCTTACATCCGCCCGTAGCCCTTTGGAGACAGGCTTCGATGGATACGGTGAACACCATATTATGGCAACAAGCAGAGGGGTTAGACT
>DOVS01000005.1 GCA_003519965.1 Betaproteobacteria bacterium | reverse complement strand
GCGTGGCGGCATATGGCGGTGATTATTGCCTACGACGACTCCGACGGCTGGTACGATCATGTTCTCGGCCCCATTGTTCGTCATTCCAACGACGCCGCCGACGCGCTCAGCGGCCCCGGCCGTTGCGGCGACGCCGCGCCGGGCGCTTACCTCGACCGCTGCGGGTACGGCCCGCGCTTGCCGCTATTGGTGATTTCGCCGTGGGCCAAGCGGAATTTCGTCGATCACCAAGTGACCGATCAGACCTCGATTTTGCGTTTTATCGAGGACAATTGGAAACTGGGGCGTCTCGGCGATCAATCTTTCGACGCCTTGGCGGGATCATTGAACAACTTATTCGATTTTCGGCGGCCGCATAAGGCGCCGCTGATGCTCGATCCTAAGACCGGAGAACCCTTGGCCGCCGCCGCGCTTAAGCGGGATTAGGGGGTAGGCGGCGCGCGGAATGCATCTCGAGCGATGCTTGTGTCAGGATAACCCAATCGGTGCTGGGCGCACTCCATGCTCAGACCCGGCATGGGAACCGTGACCGGCGTCGCTCCTTCAATCGTAGCGCCGCTGACCCGGTTAGTATTTTTTCCCAGCCGGAAGCTGCATTAGCGCCATTTCCCTTATGTTGGCGGAGCCGCCGGAGGGAAACCGGCGGCAAGGGATGCGGCAACCGGCGGATTAACCGGAATCGCGATGAAACGGCGGCGATAGCCGATGCAAGCAGTGGGCGGCGCGTATGTCGAACGGCGTCATTCGCGCCTCAGCCGCATTATTGCGCTGTAGGCGATGGCGCAAGGCAAGATCTGGCCTCGCGGTTGCGGCGGGTTCTGCCGCCGGGCGTTCGCTCAGCCGATCCGGGCGTCATTCGCTTCTTTCGCCGCATTGCCAGCGGCCAACGCTCCACTATCGCCGGAAGGGGTGGCGTGCGCATCGAATGCAACATTGCCAATCGCGGCACGGTGCGGGAGCCGAATCGCATTACCGCCATCCGTTTTTCAACAGCCGCGCCATTTCCGATGGATGCGTTGTTTTTCTGAAATAGCCGACTACCATTACAAGTGCGCCATACAAGCAGAACGCATTCCGGCGCGCACACACTTCATCACACCTTTAGAGAGGGCATATCATGGAAAAGCGTAGCATTACCTTGGTTCTTGCCGATACCGAAGGAAAAACGGAAGAAAAATACGAGCTGACGCCGGACGAAGCATTCACCATTCGCGCGTTGGTCAACCTCGTTCACGGCACCACGCCTCGCGCACCGGCATCCTGGGACGAAGCTTGCAAAATCATGAACCTATCAAAGGGTTAACGAAATAAGGCCTGAAAATTCGCATGGGAGGGTGCGTTAGCCCCCCCTGCGTCAATCTATCGCTAACCGGTAAGGAACTCCTATGGATAGGCTTGCCACGACCGCGGTTCGTCCCAGCGCGTTCCTTCGCGAAATCCCATGCGAGGACGGCGTGTTGCTCTACAATACGCTGACTAGCGGAATCATTCACACCCCGGACGGTCTACGCCCCACCGCGCAGCTGACGGCCGCGCAAAGCTGGCTTCTTCAAGAACACGGTTTTCTGGTTTCGGCGCAATCCGGCGAGAGCGAGGAACTCAAGCAGGCGCTATCGTTTTATGACCAGCACAGTTCGCTGCTTTACGTGATTTTGACCATCGCCACGAACTGCGACCTGTCGTGCGATTACTGTTTTGAAAACCGCACGGCTCGCGAACCCATGAGCCGCGAGACGCTTGAAAATACGCTTTCCTGGATCGATAAGGAGCTAGCGAGCGGCCGCTACACGTCTTTTTACATGATCTTATTCGGCGGCGAACCGATGTTGAAGCCCGATACCGTGGAAACGGCCCTCATCGAAACCCGCAAAATCTGCGAGCGCCATGGCGTGACCTTCCTGCCTTCGATTCTTACCACCAACGCATTGCTAGGCGACGACGCGCAATATGAACGGTTGCGCGACTTGGGCGTGGGCTATGTACAAATCACCTTCGACGGAGACCGGAGCGTGACCAATGCACGCCGCAAAAGCCGCAGCGGCCGCGATATGGACGTTTACGGGCAAACTTTGTCGCGTCTGCCGTTCATGTCGCAAACGTTCAATCTCGCGATCAAATTGAATTTTGCCCCGGAAACGGTCCATTCCGTTTCGCGTTTCTTCGACGATCTGATGGATTTAGAGGGTCTCGATCTTTCATCCGTCACCATTAAACCGGAAACCATCGCCATCACTAAACCGTCAACCGGCGTGTTCGGAGACGGCATCTTCACACCCGACACCATCGTCTTGGCCGAGGCGTTCGCCCAAATTTTCCAAGAAGCCGGGAAAAGAGGGCTGGCAACCGACGGCTCCGCCGTGTTCAACACGCCGTGTATGGCGTTTACGCGTTCCAGCGCCTTGATCGAACCGGACGGCAGTATGCGTAGCTGCATCAGTGCATTCGGCATGGATGAATTCAAAACGGGGGATGTGTTCGGCGCCAGCCAAGAACACGCGTTATCCACAACCGAGGAAAGAATCGAGGAACTCGCGGACTGCATCGAAAAAAAATGCGCCTTCCTGCCCATGTGCGCGGGGGGCTGCCCCTACGAAAAGGTGCTCACGTCCGGAAACGCCAAGGGCATCCTATGCCGTCTCAATTACTTCGAGAATATTTTGCCGGTGTACGTTCACCAGAAATGGCGGAAAGCCAAGCACAAGTTATACTTGACTTAACCTCGAATGAGCCGGGCGCTCAAACGATAACACTGGGGCCGGCGGCGGCCGGCGCCGGCAGCGAAGACGCGCAAATCATCCAAAATACCCCTAATCATTTAGGGCGGTTTTCCCGAAAAGAAGCGGGGCGCAAAAACAGCGCTTTCCCGGGAATCGAGCGATTGCCGTATGATGGCGAGCGCCTTCATGAATTAAAGAACAACTAAGCGGTCTTTGTTTTTATGGTCCGGCAATGCTCCGCACAGATGGAACGGCGTTTTTATCGCAAAAGCCGGGCCGCAAGAAATAAACGCCGCCGCACTTTAATTCTGAATCTCCCTCATGACGGAAGAACCAAGCGCTAGCTAAGACGAAACAAGCGACTATACGCAAGTATCCGTTGGATGCAATAAGGGGGACAATTGCCTTGTGGGTATAAGGGCGCTTCGTTAAGAACGACCGGCAATCATATCAGTGGGCGGCGGCGCTCCTCTTTTCTTGCCGTCTTCTTTCCCGCCGACGCTGATGTGAGGCGTTAGAGGTAGGGGGAGTCGCCATGCGGAATCTAGGTAGGGTAATAGTTGCCTGCTTGTTCTTGAGTGCAAGCATTGTACTCGCAGGAAATAATCAAAATAGCAAGCGATCCCTAGCGCAGATCGTCTATGAAGACTGCATGCCCGTTCATTTCGTGCGCTTCAAGGAGGAGAAAAAAGAGAATCCGGAAGTATTGGCGCACTTCTATTGTAAGATCATCTCAGGGCTGTGTAGTAAAGACCCCGGCGGTGCGCGCTGTAGGAAAGGGATCGGAGGCTATGATCTTAAACGTCATGATTCTGGTCCCTCGCAACTGTACAGGGCGTCCGAGGCTGGCAACGCCCAACTGGTGGAAAAGCGGATTGGCATGGGTTACAGTCCGAACGCCCCACTGGGCGGTCCCGGCTGGACGCCTCTTATGATTGCCGCAGCGGAAGGCCATGAGGAGACCGTGCAGATCCTTCTTGAAGCCGGCGCCGCGCCGAATGCACGGAATAACCTTGGTCGAACTGCGCTAATGTTTGCATCGAATGATGGGTTTGCGCATATTGTCTCAATGCTTCTAGTAAAAGGCGCTAATCCCAATATCCTTCCCAAGAATGACGACGGCTGGGGTGCCTTAATGGCGGCAGCCAAAAAGGGCCGTCCCCAAGTTGTAAGAATTTTGCTGGATCATGGCGCTGATGCATCGCTCAAGGACAAAAGGGGGAGGACGGCGTCCGATCTTGCCAACACCGAAGGTTATCCCGGTGTCGTGCATATATTGAAGCAGTACCAATAACCTTCATCATTGTTTCGCTATGCGCCCAATTAACCGTGACATAACATGTCGCGCTGGCTAGTTCTTCGTTGGGTATTTGATACAAAGTGGTATGAAATGAAAATATGGGTAGACGCAGATGCTTGTCCTGTCGTTATTAAAGAGATTCTGTTTCGATCGGCAGAGCGCACCGGGGTGCAGCTAACGCTTGTCGCTAATCGTCCTGTGCGCATACCGCCGTCGCGCTATATCAACTTGCTTCAAGTCGCATCCGGTTTTGATGTCGCTGACAATGAGATCGTCAACAGGCTGAGCGTTGGCGATCTTGTCATCACAAGCGATATTCCCTTGGCGGCGGAAGTGATTGAAAAAGGGGGATATGCGCTTAATCCTCGCGGCGAGCTGTATTCCGATGACAATATTAGGCCCCTTCTCAATATGAGGGATTTCATGGATACACTACGATCTAGCGGAATAAATACAGGCGGGCCGCCGGCGCTAAGCCAAAACGACCGGAAATCTTTCGCGAATCAATTAGATAAATTGCTAACCCGGCATGCAAGAAATGCATGACAAGACCAATCCGCCGGCTTCCTTCGCCGATGGCGGATTTGCAGCGTAGCGGCAAATGAAGAACAGAGCCGGGCCAATCACGTACAGAGAACAATTAAGGATGATGAAGCACCACCTATACCGAGCGGCTATATAGGCAACAGTTTATCGTTAAAGAGCGTTATCGCCACGTGATGCGGCTTACTGGACGCCATGAATACAAGCGCTCTCCTATTGCCCGGAATGGGCGCTCGGGTATTGAGCACCGGCGGCGCCGTTAGGGAAAAGCGAATCGCCCGCGCGTAGAGCAACGTGACCGGGATCAACCCGGCGGGCGGGGAGTGGCTTAGGGTCTTAAGACTCCGCCGTTCGGGTGCGTCCGGCGCTGTCCCGGCTGGTTGCAGCCGCTTTGTGACGCGCCTCCCACGCGGGCGCTTCGTGGTTTGCGGGTTAGTTTTGCATGAGACCGCTCGTTTCTTGCGCCAGAGGCCGCGCCTCGAAATTTCTGCGGAAAGGTGAAGATCATGAACGAGAAGACTAAGCAAGTCGTGGTTATTACCGGCGGTAATAGCGGTATTGGGCGCGGTATTGCACAAGCCTTTGCGCACCAACACGCGCAGCTTATCGTTATCGGCCGTAATCAAGCGTCCCTAGCGGCCACCGCGCAGGCGCTGGGCCGCGAAACGGTCTGGCTTCAAGCGGACGTTGGCAAACGTGACGACGTGGCCGCCGTTGTCGAAAAGATCGTGGAGCAATTCCAGCGAGTCGATGTGCTCGTAAACGCGGCGGGCTTTACCCAAACCGTTACCACCGCCACGCCGCTGGCCGAGGCGGAAAGCTTATGGGATGCGGTGCTCGATACAAATCTCAAGGGAAGTTTTCTCATGTCCGTAGCCATCGCGCCATTCTTATCGCGTCCCGGCGGCCGCATTATCAACATGAGCTCCATCGGATCGTTCACCGGCGGCAGTCGTGCCGGCGCGCTCGCCTACGCGTCGTCCAAGGCCGGATTGAACGGTCTGACTTACGCGCTAGCGCGTGAACTTAGTTCTCAGGGGATTACCGTTAACGCCGTGGCGCCAGGCTTTGTTCAGGGTACAGGTTTCACGGGCGCTTGGCCGGAGCAACTGGTCCAAGACATCGTTTCGCAAATTCCTGTTGGGCGCGCTGGGGAAACATCCGATATTGCGGAGGCGGTGCTCTTCTTGGCCAGCGCGCAAGCCTCGTTTATTACTGGCGAAATTCTTAACGTCAACGGGGGGTGGTTGTTTGGCCGCTGAGCGCCGGCGGCGGTCTTACCGGACGCGTCAGCGGACTGCCTTTTACAGCCGTGGCCGCGACAAGACCGCTGATTCGCCCCTAGGAAAATGAGCGCCGTCCAGCTCGAAGCGCATCCTAGGCAATGGTCCGAGGATTTTAAGAATGCGGTTGGCGTTATCAAGGCGATTCTTACAGATAACCTAATCGCAGCCTATCATATCGGGAGCATCGCGGTAGTGGGAATACGGGCAAAACCGGGTATAGATATTCTTCTAGAGGTAAAGTCGCTAAATGCAGCAGAACAACATAGTTACGAGGCAAAGGGAGAATATGGTGCGAAGGGAGGGCGGTTTTTTCAAAAAGGCGGCGATAAAAGAACGCATCCTCTTCATCTATTCGAGTCGGGAAATCCAGCGATTGAAAGGCATCGGTTGTTTGTCGCGTTGATGAACGCGCATCCAGATCAAACGGCCGAGTACGAAAAGCCGAAGATCGCGCTGGCAAATAAATACAAGGAAGCGCCTGAACCCTATGCGCAAGGCAAATCCGTCTTTATACAAGCGATGGACGCGGAAGCGGCTAAGTGGAAAAACAGCTGACAAAGCGGTTGAACAAGGACGGCATTCCACATGCGCCGCTGTATGCTGCCGCTTAATCGCGATGCCTTGGTCGGGGCGGGGCGTTTACTTCCATTCTGCAATCAATCGGCACGCGCTCTTTTCTGATGCAAGGCGTCGGCTGTTCCCGGTAGTGCTCTGGCGGCCCAGGGCGGCAACCAGGCCGCCGCTACCTGTATTTTGGGGCTGGCCGCGCGCTTACACCGCAAGCCTCGGGAATGCGATACCCCGCGTTAGAAACCGCCGGCTAAGCCCTCGCGCGGCGGTGTCGACCCGCCTGGCACTGCCTTGCCATCCAGCGGGATGAAGCGTTTAATCCAATTCGAGTAGGATTGTCCAGCATGGCGCCATAGCGCTCCGTCCTGATATGACCGCGATATGACCGCGCACGCGCGCCAGCGG
>DOVS01000280.1 GCA_003519965.1 Betaproteobacteria bacterium | reverse complement strand
GGGTATTCGCCCCAATACCGCGTTGGCCGAGTCCGCCGGCATTTACTGCGATCGCGGCGTCGTCGTGAACGATACCTTACAAACGTACGATCCGCGTATTTACGCGGTGGGGGAATGCGTCGCCCACCGCAAGACGCTTTATGGCCTGGTGGCGCCGTTGTTCGAAATGGGCAAAGTGTGCGCCAACCACCTCGCGGAAATGGGCATTGGCCGTTATACCGGCTCCGCGGTGTCCGCCAAGCTCAAGGTCAGCGGCATCGACCTCTTTTCCGCGGGTAATTTCAGCGGCGGCGCCGGCGCCGAGGAGATCGTTCTGCAAGACCCGGTTGGCGGCGTTTACAAGAAACTAGTGGTGCGCGACAACAAAATCGAGGGCGCGGTGCTTTATGGCGATACCGTCGATGGCGCCTGGTATTTCCAGTTGCTGCGGGAAGGGCGCAACATCAGCGACATTCGCGATCATCTAATGTTCGGTCAAGGGGGATTGGGCACCGGCGGCCATCAAGGGCAGACCCAAGCGGCGGCGATGGCCGATGCAATGGAAGTGTGCGGCTGCAATGGGATTACCAAGGGCGTTATCGTCAGGGCGATTAAGGAAAAAGGGCTGTTCACCGTGGAGGATGTGCGCAAGCACACCAAAGCGTCCGCGTCGTGCGGTTCTTGCACCGGCCTGGTCGAGCAGATACTCGCCTCTACCCTGGGCGGCGACTATTCCGTTTCGCCCAAAGCGAAGCCGATGTGCGGCTGCACCGACCATACCCACGAAGAAGTGCGCGCCGCCATCCGCGAACATAAGTTGCTGACTATTCCCGCGGCGATCCATTTCCTAGAGTGGCGCACCCCAGACGGTTGCGCCAGTTGCCGCCCGGCAATCAACTATTATTTGCTCGCCGCCTGGCCGGGCGAGGCGAAGGACGATCCGCAGTCGCGCTTCATCAACGAGCGCGCCCACGCCAACATCCAGAAAGACGGCACCTACTCGGTGGTGCCGCGGATGTGGGGCGGCGTGACCAATCCGGCGGAACTGCGGCGTATCGCCGACGTAGCGGACAAGTACCACGTGCCGATGGTGCGGGTAACCGGCGGTCAACGCCTGGACTTGTTCGGGGTGAAAAAAGAGGATCTGCCGAAAATATGGGCGGATCTCGACATGCCTTCCGGCCATGCCTACGCCAAGGCGCTGCGCACGGTAAAAACCTGCATCGGCCGGGAGTTCTGCCGTTTCGGCACCCAGGACTCCACCCAGATGGGCGTTACCCTGGAAAAAACGTTGTGGAAAATGTGGGCGCCGCATAAAGTGAAATTAGCGGTCTCCGGTTGTCCGCGTAACTGCGCCGAAGCGGCGATCAAGGACGTGGGCGTAATCGGGGTCGATTCCGGATGGGAAATCCATATCGCCGGCAACGGCGGCATCAAAACCGAGGTCGCGCAGTTTCTCGTCAAAGTATCCACTGCCGAGGCCGTGTTGGAATATAGCGGCGCGTTCTTACAACTGTACCGGGAAGAGGCGCGCTATCTCGACCGTACCGTCCATTGGGTGCAGCGGGTGGGGTTGGATTATATCAAGGCGAACGTCGTGGACGATGCGGAAAAGCGCGGCGCCTTGTACCAGCGGTTGCTGTTTGCCTTGCAGGTCGAGAAAGACCCTTGGGCGGAGCGTGTGACCGCAGGGGTGGCAAAGCACGAATACGAGGCGTTAACCGTATAAGGGGCCTGTTGTCCGGCCCCGTATTTCAGGGGGCGGGCGACGGGGTATTTTCCCGTCCGGTGGGATGGGGTGGAAAGCAAGGGGAGAAGTAGGTAATGCACATCATGATTGGACTAGACGGCTCGGCATTGGCGGAGCGGGCGCTGGAGCGGGTGTTGACGCTATTCGAGGGAGTTGCGCCGACGGTAATGCTGGTGAGCGTGATCGAAGAACCGCTGGACGCAAGCGACATGGACGAGCAACTTTTCGACAAATGGCGGAGCGAGCGGCAAGGCTACTTGAAAGAGACGGCGGAAAAAGTAGCGGCCCAAGGCTTTGAAGTAGACGTTCTGATCGCGGTGGGAGACCCGCGGCGGATGCTGCGGCAAGCCATCGAGCGGGCGACGCCCGACCTAGTCGTGGTGGGGCGCCGTGGCGCGGGCGGACTCGAAGAAATGCGGCTCGGCAGCGTCAGCGCCTACCTGGCGCGGCACGCGGCCAGCGACGTCCTCATCATCCGCGGCTAAAGCCCGGCGAATTGGCAAGACAAGGAACCCGACCAATGACACCAAGCAACAGCAGAAAAATGACCTGGGGCGACCTCTTCGACTTCACGCGCGAAGACATCCGGGCGCTGCACAAAACCACGCTAGCCTTCTTCCTCACCTTCTACGTCTGGTTCAACATGGCGCCGCTGGCGACCACCATCGTCCACGCGAGCGGACTGACCATGGCGCAGCTCAAACTACTGGCGGTGTGCAACGTCGCGCTCACCGTGCCGGCGCGGATCTTCATCGGCATGGCCTCGGACCACTTCGGGCCGCGCAAAACATTTGCGGCGCTCATGGTCATCATGGCGATCCCGGCGCTCGTGTTCGCCTTCAGCAGCGGCTACACCGAAATGCTCGTCTCTCGGCTCCTCATGAGCATGGTGGGAGCCGGCTTCGTCATCGGCATCCACATGACCTCGTTGTGGTTCAAGCCGCGCGACATCGGCTTTGCCGAAGGCGTGGAAGCGGGGCTGGGCAACTGGGGTTCATCCATTGCGGCGATGACGCTGCCGGCGATCACCGTCGCCGTCACCGCCGTGACCGGCGCGGCCTACGGCTGGCGCTACAGCATGGCGCTCAGCGCCCTCGCCATGCTGCTGTACGGCGTCTACTACTGGTTCGGCATCAGCGACGGACCGGCGGGGAGCACCTTCCGCAAACCGCGGCGGGCGGCGGCGATCGAAATCAGCAGCTGGGGCGACCTCGTGAACGCCATCGTCTGGACCATTCCCATCATGGGCGTGCTCGGCGTTCTCGCCTGGCGCATCCACGGCATGGGCTTCATGAGCGAAGACGCGCTGCTGCTGAGCTACGCCGTCATCGGCGGCGGCATGCTCTACCAAATCGTCCAACTGCTGCGGGTCAACGTACCGATCCTCAAGCGCGGAGTGCCGGCGGACGACACCTACCGTTTCACCGAAGTGGCGGTGCTGTGCGCCGCCTACGTCGTCACCTTCGGCGCCGAACTGGGGGTGGTCTCCATGCTGCCGTCGTTCTACCAGAAAACCTTCGGGCTGGGCCCGGTGGAAGCGGGGCTGGTGGGCGGCCTGTTCGCCTTCCTCAACTTCTTCTCGCGGGCGCTGGGGGGCTTCATCTCCGACCGGGTGTCGTCGCGCAAGGGCAACCTCGTCGTCTACCTGCTGGGGACGGCGGCGAGCTTTGCCGCGATGGGATTGATCACCCCGGGTTGGCCGCTGCCGCTGGCGATCCTGGTCACGCTGGTGTGCGCGATGTTCGTCACCGGCGGGTGCGGGGCGACCTTCGCGCTGGTGCCGCTGGTGAAGCGGCGGGTGACGGGGCAAGTGGCGGGCTACGCGGGGGCTTACGGCAACGTGGGGGCGACCATCTTCCTGACGGCCTACACTTTCATCAGCGGCCAGCAATTCTTCTTTCTGATCGGCGGCGCGGCGTTCGTCAGCTTCTTGTTCGCGCTGTTCGCTTTCCGCGAACCCGCCGGTTCGTTCGCCGAGGAGTATCACTTGTCCTCCGTCGACCGCGCAATCGAAAACGAAAGCGCCAACTAAGGCAACCGGTGTATTAAAATCCGGGCAAGCGCCGCCGCTTGGCGACCAAGCGGCGGCGCTTTTTTATACGCGAACCATTGTGTCCGTTGGCCGCCGTGGTCAAGCAATGGCGCGCGGCTTTCCGGCTATGCCGGGTTTGCCGCCTGCATCCCGGAATCGGCGGTTGGCTCGTCTTCCGGCAAGGCGTCGGCCGGCGCCAGGCTGATAACGGTCCACTCCGCGCCGGGTGTGAATTCTCCGTCAGCCACGAAAAAACGTAAGCGCTCCTTGGCGTCCAGCGCCATGAGAGGGATCGCCTTGTGGTCGAGCTTTTCTTGGTAGGCGTGGAAATCGAAAGTTTCGGTCAAGTGGGTGGCGCGAATTTTCCCGCCCTGGCTGAGCAGGCTGGCGAGTTTGGAGAAAGTGGCGTCCGCCGAGAACAGCGGGCGGCCGCGGTGACGCGAGGAGATGCGGCGTTTTTCCGTTTCTGCCTCGGCGGCGGTTTGCAGCGTATAGACGGCGCCCGGTCCGAATTCGGTGCGGTAGCGCAAGCTTGCTAAGGCGTTAAGTTCTCCTTGCGGGGCGAGTGCGAGCATGTGGCCGATGCCGACCAAGTCCAAATGTCGGTCGGCATGTTCCGATACCGGATTGCCATAGAAGGTGGCGAGTCCTTCCATGCGCGCCGCTCGAATATTTTCCCAGTATGCGTCGGCGAGCAACGCATGGTAATCGTGCTGCTGTAAGGCATGGGCGACGGCCCGTGCGAGCGGGTTGGCGCCAATAATAAGGAAGCCGCGCGGTTCGGGCTCCGCCACCTTGAGCAGCCGCGCTAGCCAACGCGCAGTGGCGCTTTGCAGCGTCACGGTCGCGATAATTACTAGGAACGTGAGGGGGACGAGTAAATCGGCCTGGTCGTTGCCGGCTTCTTGCAGGCGGAGCGAAAATAACGCGGCGGTGGCGGCGGCGACGATGCCGCGCGGCGCAATCCAGGCGAGTAGCGCCCGTTCCCGCCAGGAAAGCGCCGATCTCCAAGTGGAAACTAATACCTTGAGTGGACGGGCGACGAATTGAATAGCGGCGAATACACCGAACGCGCCCCATCCCAGCGACTGAATTTGCGCCGGTTGAATACCGGCGGCGAGGAGAATAAACAGGCCGGAAATCAGCAAAAGGCTCAAACTTTCCTTAAAGTCGAGGATGCGGTCGACGGACACATTTTTCATGTTGGCGAGCAGGATGCCCATCACTGTCACCGCGAGCAGGCCGGCTTCCGGCTGCAAGGTGTTGGCGGCGGCGAATACGCCGAAGACCAGCGTGAGGGTGGCGACGTTGTGGAGATACTCGGGCAGCCAAAAGCGGCGCAGCATTTCACCCAAGGCGTAGCCTGCGATAACGCCGCTGGCGACGCCGGCGGCGATAATCTTTCCGAAAGCGGCTAGGGTGTGGCTAAATGCACCGCCGCTTTGGCCGGAGGCGATAAATTCAAAGACCAACACCGCCAGCAGCGCGCCTACCGGATCGATAACGATGCCTTCCCAACGCAAAATATTGGCTAGCCGGGCGGTGGGGCGCACGGTGCGCAGCATGGGGACGATAACCGTCGGTCCGGTCACCACGGTGACCGCGCCGAACAGCAGCGCCAGCGGCCAGGGAAACGCCAGCAGCCAATGGGCGGCGGCGGCGGTGACGCCCCAGGTGACGGCAATGCCGACCGAGACCAGGTTTCGCACGACTTGTTCTAAGCCGCGGATTTCATCGAGCTTGAGGGTGAGGCTGCCTTCGAACAGAATAACCGCCACCGACAAGGAAATCATGGGGAGCAACAGGCCGCCGAATAGGGCGGCGGGATCGATCCAGCCGGTGAGCGGTCCGGCGATGATTCCCGCCAGTAGGAGAAATAGGATCGCCGGCAGCTTTACCCACCAGGCGAGATACTGGCAGGCGAACGCGATGAGGCCGATAGCGGCTAATGCGATTAATGTGTGCTCGTTCATCGCTAAGATAATCCAGCACGGCGGCGAGCGCGGGGAACCCGTCCGCCGATGGGGCGGCGCCGGCCGGGTGGGATGCGGATCATGGTTTGTCCGGCGGCGGTTGCCAGCCGTTGCGCCATGTCGTTAGCGGCACGATAAACGGCGGGCGGCCATTTTCCAGAAACCAGGAATCCACAACGTAATCCTTGCCGCTGGGCCGCTCGCGGATAACCGCCGTGGTGTGGGGCCAGCCGAAGAGAAACCAGCCGCGGGTGGCGCGGTCTTCGACGGTGTACCAATGCAGCAGCCCGTCCCGCGCCAGCAGCTTAAGGTAGGTGGTGGTGTTGGTGGATTCGTCGATACAGTCCATTTGGTTGGCGCCTTGCGGGTCGCTGCCATTGCGGGGACGGTCGCGGTGCGTCCGGGTGATTTCTCCGGCGAGGGTTTCCATGAGCGCCACTGCTTGGGCGATACGTTGCCGCTCGATGGCGGGACTGCCGGCCGGGGGTGTGAAAATCGCCGTTACCCGCCGCCATTGTGCGGTGGAAAGGGAGACGAAGGCGAGGTCCTTGCAGGCGCCGTTGAAGCAGATGGTGAAATTTTGCGGCGCGGGCGAGACGATAATATCTTCCCGCACCGGTACATCGGCGCGGCTGTACGGCGGCGCCAGCAAAGCGGCTGCGGCGAGGACGGCGAACAGGGCCGGTGGGCGGTATGCGAAAGGCGATGTCGGCCGCATCATCCGGGGGGGCGTTAATGCTTGCCGGTACTGCCGAAACCGTTTTTCCCGCGTTGGCTTTGCGGGAATTCATCGACGATATTGAACGCTACCTGCACCACCGGCACCACAACCAGTTGCGCGATCCGCTCCAAGGGATTGAGGACGAACGGGGTATGGCTGCGATTCCAGCAGGACACGTACACTTGCCCTTGATAGTCGGAGTCGATGAGTCCGACGAGATTGCCCAGCACGATGCCGTGTTTATGTCCTAGCCCGGAGCGCGGCAAAATCATCGCCGCCAGCGCCGGGTCTTCCAGGTGGATGGCGACGCCGGTGGGGATTAAATCGGTTTCATTCGGTTGAAGCGTCAGCGCGCGGTCGATACAGGCGCGCAAGTCCAGGCCCGCCGCACCGGGCGTGGCGTAGGCCGGTAGATCGCGCTTGATCCGGGGGTCGAGAATTTTAATGTCGATCGCTGTCATGCGGGGGTGTCTTCCGTCGAGCCGCCGCCGCGATGGTAAAGGGCGGCGGTATGTTGAATCAATTGCCGCGCCAGCGTGATTTTTGGCACGCGCGGCAAGGGATGGACGCCGTCGTCGTCGAATAGGGTCAGCTCGCTTTCGTCGCCGTCCACCGCGTCTTGGATTAGGTTGGCTGCGAGCAAGGGCAGTTTTTTACGGTGGCGCTTCATTTCCGCAAACTCAAACAGATTTTCACTTTCCGCGGCGAAGCCGACGCAAAATGGCGGATTAGGCCGATTAACGACATTAGCGATAACGTCGGGATTGGGCGCGAGCTCCAGGGTGAGAATGTGGGCGTCTTTTTTGATTTTCTGTTCGCTGGGGTTAAGCACGTAGTAGTCGGCCACTGCCGCGACGCTGATAAAAATATCGGTGTCGGCGATGGCGTCGTTGACCGCGTTGAGCATTTCGCTCGCGCTGACGACCTTAATGAGTTTCGCCGCCGGCGGCGGCGCAAGACAACTAGGCCCGCTGATGAGGGTGACTTCCGCTCCCGTCTCCAGTGCGGCGCGGGCGACAGCGTAGCCCATCTTGCCGGAGCTGCGGTTGGTAATGCCGCGTACCGCGTCGATTGCCTCGAAGGTCGGTCCGGCGGTGACGGTCACGCGCCGGCCGAGTAACAATTTGGGCTGAAAGAATGCCGCGATTTCAGCGAGCAGGATGTCTGGCTCCAGCATCCGTCCCATGCCTTCCTCGCCGCAGGCTTGCTCGCCGCTGGCGGGGCCCAGCAGGGTCACCCCGTCACGCTTGAGCTGCGAGATGTTACGGCGGGTGGCGGGATTTTCCCACATGTGGCGGTTCATTGCCGGCGCCACTAATAGCGGGCAGGCGCGGGCGAGGCAGAGGGTGGATAGCAGGTCGTCGGCAACACCATGGGCCAGTTTTGCGATAAAGTCGGCGCTGGCCGGCGCGATGACCGCGGCGCTGACGCCGCGGGTAAATTCGATATGGGCCATGCCGTTATCGATGCGATGGTCGTACAAGTCGGTAAACACCGGCTTGCCGGAAAGCGCTTGTAGGGTGACGGGGGTGATGAAGCGGCGCGCCGCTTGGGTCATCACCACTTGGGCGTCAATGGCGTGCTGCACCATCAGGCGGGCGAGCTCGGCCGCTTTGTAGGCGGCGATGCCGCCGGTGACGCCGAGCAAGATGCGTTTTTTGGCAAGGTCGGTCATAATGGATGGCGGTTAAGCGAGTATGGGGTTGATTTTATCAAGGAAAACCACTCGCCGTCAGTTTTTATGCGGGAATGAGGGAAAAGATGGCGATTACGGATTGGCCGGAAGAGGATCGGCCGCGGGAAAAACTGTTGCGGCGCGGGGCGGCCAGTTTGTCGGAAGCGGAGCTGCTGGCGATTTTCCTGCGTACTGGCGTGGCCGGGAAAAGCGCCGTGGAATTGGCGCGCGGCCTGTTGGCGCAGTTCGGCGGCCTAACCGCGTTGTTCGCCGCCGGAATCGACGCATTCTGCGCCGTGCCGGGCATGGGCCGGGCTAAATACGCGCAGCTACAGGCGGTGCTGGAAATGGCCCGTCGTTACTTAAATGAAGGCTTAAAACGAGGTGATAGTTTAACGAGCCCACAGGAAACACGACAATTTTTAAGCAGTAAACTACGCGATTATACTCATGAAGTGTTCGCTGTATTATTTCTTGACCAGCGCCATCGGGTAATTCGTTTTGAGGAAATGTTTCAGGGTACGATTGATGGCGCAAGTGTCTACCCGAGAGAAGTGGTAAAAAAAGCACTTGAGTATAATGCGGCGGCAGTGATATTTGCACATAATCACCCGTCGGGTGTGGCTGAGCCAAGCCAGTCTGATGAAAGAATTACCCAGCGCCTAAAAGAAGCGTTAGGTTTAGTGGATATCAGAGTGCTCGATCACTTTGTAGTAGGAGATGATGTAATCTCATTTGCCGAAAGAGGCCTGCTCTAATCGTTATGCAAAGAACTGTCAGATTAAATTAACTTAAAGCTCATAACAATCTGTCGTTCGTCTCGTTCCCACGGTCCTCCGTGGGAA
>DOVS01000161.1:6367-6716 GCA_003519965.1 Betaproteobacteria bacterium | reverse complement strand
ATTGCGCGAGCTGCATATCCGCCTGCGTCAGCAGGCGCAAACCCAGGTGGACGTGTCCAAAGTATAAGCGAGCGCGGTGTGAAGCCGTATAAACTCCCCGTCTCCGTGCTGGTGGTGATTTATACGCCGGATTTGCATGTCTTGCTTCTGGAGCGGACGGATCACCCCGGTTATTGGCAGTCGGTGACGGGCAGTTGCGAGCCGGGCGAACCGGCGACGGCGGCGGCGGTGCGCGAAGTGGGCGAGGAAACCGGGCTGAATGCCTGCGATTACCGGTTGGACGACTGGAATCTGACGTATGAATTCGAGATTTTCCAGGAATGGCGTCACCGTTATGCGCCCGGCGTGC
>DOVS01000161.1:0-6361 GCA_003519965.1 Betaproteobacteria bacterium | reverse complement strand
CCGAGCAGGTGTTCGGGCTGGCCGTGCCTGCGCCGCCGACGGTTACCCTGGCGCCGCGGGAGCACTTGGCGTTCGTCTGGCTGCCGTGGCGGGAGGCGGAGCAGCGGGTGTTCTCCTGGAGCAACGCCGCCGCCATCCGCCGCTTATCCGAGCGGATGGCGGCCGAATAGCGCGCCGGGGCGCGGATATGGTAACGTTGGGTTTGCCAATTCATTCATTGTCGGGCGTCGTCATACCGTGACTATTCAATCTTTACATCCCCAGGAAGCCGTCATCGCGGTGAAAGGCGCTTCCTTGCCGTTTTCCGATTACGCCGATCTGCCGGACGCGGCCTGCCAGGCCCGCATTGCCGCCGCCAAGCAAACGCTGGGTCAACGCGTTGTTATTCTGGGTCATCATTACCAACGCGATGACGTGATTCAGCACGCCGATTTTACCGGCGACTCGCTGAAGTTATCCCGTTCCGCCGCGGCGTCCGCAGCGGAATACATCGTGTTTTGCGGGGTGCATTTCATGGCCGAGGTGGCGGATATTCTGTCGCGTCCCGATCAAACCGCCATTCTGCCCGACCTTGCCGCCGGCTGCTCCATGGCGGATATGGCGAATTTGGCCAAGGTGCGGCGCTGCTGGCGGGAATTGGCCGAGGCGCTCGACCCGGACGAGGCGGTGACGCCGGTTACCTATATTAATTCTTCCGCCGACTTGAAAGCGTTTTGCGGCGAACATGGCGGCATTGTTTGCACGTCCAGCAATGCGCAAAAAATCTTGCAATGGGCCTTTGACCGGCGGGAGAAAGTGCTGTTTTTCCCCGATCAGCACTTGGGGCGGAACACCGGCTATAAAATGGGAATTCCGCTGGAAGATATGGTGTTGTGGGATTTCGATCAGCCGCTCGGCGGGCTGACCCCCGACCAAATCCGCCGCGCCAAAATCATCCTGTGGAAGGGGCTGTGCTCGGTGCATCAGATGTTCAATCCACAGCAAATTCGGCGTTTCCGCGAGCAAACTCCGGACGGCCTAGTGATCGCTCACCCGGAATGCAGCTTCGACGTGTGCCAGTTATCCGACTACGTGGGTTCTACCGAATACATTATCAAGACCATCGCCGATTCGCCGCCTGGCGCGCATTGGCTGGTGGGCACCGAGTTGCACTTGGTCAGCCGGCTGGCCGAGCGCTTCAAGGCGGAGAACAAAACGGTGCGGTTTATGGCGTCCACGGTTTGCATGTGCTCTACCATGGCGCGGATCGATCCGCCGCATCTGGCGTGGGTGCTGGATAACCTGGCGGCGGGCCATGTCGTCAACGCAATCAAGGTGCCGCCCCAGGAGGCGGAGCTGGCGCGAGTGGCGCTTAATCGGATGCTGGACGCCTCCTAGGCGGCGGAACGGCGAAATAAGGCGCCGCACGCATTGAAAAACGCCAGCGGCGTGCAATAATTTTTTCATGACCCAATCGCTTCGCGTCGCCACCTATAATATTCATAAGGGATTTTCCCAGTTCAATCTGCGGGTCGCGCTGCACGCATTGCGCGAGCAATTGCATCTCATGCATCCCGATGTGGTTTTCCTCCAAGAGGTGCTGGGTACGCATCGGCGTCATGCGGCGCGCTTCAGCGATTGGCCGGCGGTGTCCCAGTACGAATTTCTGGCGGGAGAGGTATGGCGCGATTTCGCCTACGGCAAGAACGCGGTTTATCCCGCCGGTCACCATGGCAACGCCATTCTCAGCCGTTTTCCGATTGTTCGTTGGGAAAACGAGGATATTTCCGCCCACCGGTTCGAACAGCGCGGCATCCTTCATTGCGAAATCGACATTCCCGGGTGGGAGCGGCCGTTGCATTGCATTAATGTCCATCTCGGGCTATTCGCCGGCGGACGGCGCAAGCAAATTCTAGCGATCCGGGGCCGCATGGATCGCATGGTGCCGGAGGGCGCGCCGCTGATTATCGCCGGCGATTTTAACGACTGGCGCAGCGAGGCTTGTCAATTGCTGACGCAGGGGCTCGGCCCGGATTTTAAGGAAGTATTCGGTCAGGCGCATGGAATGCCGGCGCGCAGTTTTCCATCCCATCTCCCATTATTCCGGCTAGACCGGATATATATTCGTGGTTTTGAGGTCGCCGCGGCTGCGGTGCATCATGGTCTCCCCTGGTCGAAAATTTCCGACCACGCATTCCTATCCGCGACACTGACCCGTCAATGATCCAGCCGGCGCCGGGCAACCAAGTCGTGTTGCTGCGCAACGGCGCCGAATATTTTCCCGCGCTGGAAACGGCAATCGCTAGCGCCCGGCGCGAGATTTATCTGGAAAGCTATATTTACGACGGCGACGCCACCGGCTGGCGCATCGCCCAGGCGCTGGCCGCGGCCGCTCGCCGCGGCGCCGCCGTCCGCGTGCTGCTCGACGGCTTCGGCTCCAAGACGCTAGCGCGGGCGCTGCTCGACGAATTGCGCGGCGCTGGCGTGCGGGTCATGTTTTTCCGGCCCGAGGTGTCGGTGTTTGCGTTACGGCGCCGCCGGCTGCGCCGGTTGCATCGTAAACTAGCGGTCATCGACGGGCGGATTGCCTACGTCGGCGGCATCAATATCATCGACGACAGTCATACCCCCGGCCAGTTGCCGCCGCGCTTCGATTACGCGGTGGCGGTGGAAGGCCCCGTGCTGACGGATATTCACCGGGCGGCGCGGCAATTGTGGATGCGGGTGGCGTGGTCGCAGCTTCGCTGGCGCGGTAACCGCCGGTGGTCGCCGCCCCCGTACCAGGGCAACGGCGGCGCGATGCAAGCCGCCTTTGTCATTCGCGACAATCTTCGCCATCGGCGGGATATCGAAGCCGCTTATTTAGAGGCCATCGGCGGCGCGCGGCGGGAAATCATCATCGCCAACGCGTATTTCCTACCGGGTCGGAAGTTTCGCCGCGCCCTGATCGACGCGGCGTTGCGGGGGGTCAAGGTGGTTTTGCTGCTGCAAGGGCGGGTGGAGTATCTGCTGCTGCATTACGCTAGCCGGGCGTTGTATGGCGTATTGCTCGACGCCGGGGTGGAAATCTTCGAATACCATCGGAGTTTTCTGCACGCCAAGGTCGCGGTGATCGACGGCTGCTGGGCGACGGTGGGTTCGTCCAATATCGATCCGTTCAGCCTCATGTTGGCGCGGGAAGCCAACCTGGTCGTCATAGACGCAGGCTTTGCCGCCACCCTGAAGGAAAGTCTGGCACGCGCGATGCACGATGGCGCGCGCCGCGTCCAGCCGGCGCATTGGAAACGTCAGCCGTCGTACCGGCGCTTTTTCTCCTGGGCGGGGTATGGGGTGGTGCGTTGGTTGGTGGGCATGGCGGGCTATGGCCGTAAATACGACGAAGTCTAGCGGCGGGAGCGCCGCTTTAAGAACGGGGCGGGCGGATGGTAATATTGCCTTTTTGAAAAAAAGATGTCGAGGAACTTATGTCTGGCCATAGCAAGTGGGCGAACATCAAACACCGGAAAGCGGCGGCGGACGCCAAGCGGGGCAAGATATTCACGCGCCTAATCAAGGAAATCACCGTGTCGGCGAAGCTGGGTGGCGGCGATCCCTCCAGCAATCCGCGGTTGCGCATGGCGATGGACAAGGCCTATGACAACAACATGCCGAAAGAAAACGTCGAGCGCGCCATTAAACGCGGCAGCGGCGATCTGGATGGCGTAAATTACGAAGAATTGCGTTACGAAGGCTATGGCGCCGGCGGCGTGGCGGTGATGGTGGATTGCGTGACCGACAATAAAACCCGCACCGTCGCCGAGGTGCGTCATGCGTTTTCCAAGCATGGCGGCAATTTAGGCACCGATGGCTCGGTGGCCTTCTTGTTCAATCATTGCGGACAATTGATTTTCGCCCCCGGCGTCGAAGAGGAGCCGTTGATGGAGGCCGCGCTGGAGGCGGGAGCGGAAGATGTCATCGCTAACGATGACGGCAGCATCGAGGTCATTACCGCCCCCGCCGATTTCAGCGCGGTGAAGGAGCAGTTGTCCCGCGCGGGATTTACCCCGGAATTGGCGGAAGTCACCATGAAACCCGCCAGCGAAAGCGAGTTGGTCGGCGAGGACGCGGCGAAAATGCAAAAATTGTTGGACGCCCTGGAAAGTCTCGACGATGTTCAGGACGTCTACACTACCGCCGTGATCGACGAAGCATAACTCAAGGAACGCTCCATTCGTATACTCGGCATTGATCCGGGGTTGCGCGTCACGGGTTTCGGCGTTATCGAGCAAGCGGGGCGGGAACTCCATTATATCGCCAGCGGCTGCATCCGCACGCCGGCGGGCGAGCTGGCGCTGCGACTGAAAACTATTCTCGATCACCTCGGCGACATTATCGCGCTGCATCGCCCGGCCCAGGCGGCTATCGAGCAAGTGTTCGTCAACGTTAATCCCCAGTCCACCCTGTTGCTGGGGCAGGCGCGCGGCGCGGCGGTGTGCGCGGCGGTGCTCGGCCAACTGGCGGTGGCGGAATATACTGCGTTGCAAGTCAAGCAAGCGGTCGTCGGCAACGGCCACGCCAATAAAACGCAAGTGGCGGAAATGGTGCGGCGGTTGTTGAATCTGCAAGGCAAGCTCCAGGCGGACGCCGCCGATGCGCTGGCCTGCGCGATTTGCCATGCCCATGGCGGGCAGGGATTGGGGCGAATGGCCACTGCTGGCTACCGGGTGCGGCGCGGGCGGCTGGTCGCCCCCGGGAAGAAAGGGGCGGGCTGGTTATGAGCGCCGCGCGCCGGCCGGGGGTCGAGAACCGCGAGACCATTGCGCGGGCGCAAACGGTTTTCCAGGGAGAAGAGCAATGATCGGCAGAATTCGCGGTGTGCTGGTGGAGAAACATCCGCCCCAGATTGTGGTGGAGACGCACGGGATCGGCTATGAAGCGGAAGTGCCGATGAGCACGTTTTACCATTTGCCCGCGCTAGGCGAGACCGTCATTTTGTACACCCATTTCGCGGTGCGGGAGGACGCTCATCTATTGTATGGTTTCGCCACCGAGGAAGAACGGCGGGCGTTCCGTCTGCTGCTCAAAATCAGCGGCGTCGGCGCTAAGCTGGCGCTGACCATCCTCAGCGGCTTGAGCTTCGCCGAATTGGTTCAGGCGGTCGCCGCCCAGGATAGCGGGCGGCTCACGCCGATTCCCGGGATCGGCAAGAAAACGGCGGATCGCCTGTTGCTGGAATTGCGTGATAAATTACCCGCGGGCGGCCAGGAGGCGGCGCTGCTGAGCGCCGCCATCCCGTCGCCGGCGGGCGGCGACACCCTCAATGCCTTATTGGCGTTGGGGTATAATGAGCGGGAGTCGAGCCGGGCCGTAGGCCAGTTGCCCGCCGGTCTGACCGTGGAAGACAGTATCCGCCAGGCGCTGCAACTGCTGTCCAAGGGTTGACGCCGCCGTCTTTAATTTGTTGGGAAACCGCGCCGCGAACGATGCGCCTGCCATGATCGAATCCGACCGTCTGATTAGCGCCGATCCCGCTTCCATACAAGAAGAAGCGCTGGAGCGCGCGCTGCGCCCCAAATCGCTGGCCGAATATATCGGTCAGGAAAAGGTGCGCGGGCAGTTGGAGATTTTCATCGAAGCGGCGCGGCGGCGCGCCGAATCCCTCGACCACCTGCTGCTGTTCGGTCCGCCGGGATTGGGAAAAACCACCCTGGCGCATATTATCGCCCGCGAGATGGGGGTCAATTTGCGCCAAACCTCGGGGCCGGTGTTGGAGCGGGCGGGGGATCTGGCCGCCTTGCTCACGAACCTGGAGCCCAACGACGTATTATTCATCGACGAAATCCATCGGCTCAGCCCGATCGTGGAGGAAATACTCTATCCCGCGCTGGAAGACTTTCGCCTAGATATCATGATCGGCGAAGGGCCGGCGGCCCGCTCGATCAAACTCGATTTGCCGCCGTTCACCTTGATCGGGGCCACCACCCGCGCCGGCATGCTGACCAATCCACTGCGCGACCGCTTCGGCATCGTTTCCCGGCTGGAGTTTTACGCCGTCGATGCGCTCACGCAGATCGTCAAGCGTTCGGCGGCGTTGCTCACAGTGCCGTTGGCCGACGCCGGCGCCGAAGAAGTGGCGCGCCGCTCCCGCGGCACGCCGCGAATCGCCAACCGCTTATTGCGGCGGGTGCGGGACTTCGCCGAAGTGAAGGCCGACGGGCGGGTGAGCCGGGAGGTGGCGGACGCCGCATTGCGGCTGCTAGACGTGGATAGCTTGGGCTTGGACGTGATGGACCGCAAGTTGCTGCTGACGGTCATCGAAAAATTCAGCGGCGGCCCGGTGGGGGTGGAGAATCTGGCGGCGGCCATCAGCGAATCGCGCGATACCATCGAGGACGTGCTGGAG
>DOVS01000056.1 GCA_003519965.1 Betaproteobacteria bacterium | reverse complement strand
ACGCTTACCGCAGGATTGGCTGGCTCCTACGGCCTGGCCCGATTTGGCGGAGGACTTAGCGCATCGTGATACGGTGTTGTGCATCGTCAACCGCCGCAACGATGCCCGTGAGCTGCATCGCCTCATGCCGAAAGGCACGGTGCATCTGTCCGCCCTGATGTGCGGCGCCCACCGGGCAGACGTGATTCGCCGCATCAAATCCCGGCTTGAGGCCAAGCGACGGGGCGGCGACAAGGCCCCGCTGCGGGTGGTGAGCACCCAGTTGGTAGAGGCGGGCGTGGACCTGGATTTTCCCGTGGTGTACCGGGCGCTGGCGGGGCTGGATTCCATCGCCCAGGCGGCGGGGCGATGCAACCGGGAAGGGCGTTTTCGGAAAGGCGAGGTCGTGGTCTTTGTCCCGCCCAAGCCGGCGCCGCCTGGATTGCTGCGCAAGGGCGCGGATGCCTGCCGCAGCGTGCTGCATGGCATGAACGGCGATCCGTTGGAACGCCGCCTGTTCGGGTGCTACTTCGAACAGCTTTACCATGCGGTGGATTTGGACGCAAAGCAGATTTGCGGTGATCTGCAAGTGGATGGGAAGGAACTTGCCGTGGCCTTCCGCACCGCCGCCGACAAGTTCCGCCTGATCGAGGACGCCGCCGATGCCCAGGTGTTCGTGCGCTATCGGGGCATGAACGGCGAAGGCGGTGGGATTGATGGCCTTCTGGGCAAGTTGAAAAAAGATGGGCCGGAACGCTGGCTGATGCGCAAACTTCAGCGCTACGCAGTGTCCGTGCGGAGGCGCGATCTTGATCGCTTGCTGAGACAAGGCGATGTGCGGGAAGTGGCGCCGGGAATTTATGCGATCGTTTCTGAAGTGGGGTATTCGCTGGATGTCGGGTTGCTATTGGATGGGGAGAATATTTCGCCATCCACCTTGGTGGAGGGTTAGGGTGGCGAACCGGCTGTTCTCGATCCGCCACCATTCGGTTTGCCAAATACCCTTGCTAAGTTTCAACCCTCGTCTGAACGGATAGTTCCGATGCGGTACCTAAGATAGCAAAATGGGGAGGCGTTTATAAAACCCTAACTAAGAATGTATATTGGTTACCACCTTGTTGTGCGGGTGGCGAGAGATGGGCTTAGACAGGATATTGCATGAGTTACGACTGATGAATAATCAATCGCCAAGCCGCTTTTTCGCGGTTTGCATGCTGGTTCTGTTTCACCCCGCGTTTAGAGCAATCGCGGTTGTTGTGGCTTATCTGGTTGCGGTTAAAAGTGGCTTGCTATGAGGCGCCTATGAAAACCTACTGTCTTGAAGTCGCCGGCGACTTCGCTTGTTTCACCCGGCCGGAAATGAAAGTGGAGCGGGTCTCCTACGACGTGATGACGCCGTCCGCCGCCCGCGCCGTGTTCGAGGCCATCCTGTGGAAGCCGGCGATGCGCTGGCGTGTTCGGTGCATCGAGGTATTGCGGCCCATCCGCTGGGTAAGCCTGCGGCGCAACGAGGTGGCGAGCGTGGTTTCCACCCGCAACGTGCAGCAGGCCATGAACGCCGGCCAAGGTAATTTAGGGCTTTACATCGAGGACGACCGCCAGCAGCGGGCGGGCCTGTTCCTGCGGGACGTGGCCTACCGCATCCACGCGGACCTGGAAGTTCTTCCCAATGCCGGTGAAAATAACACCGGCCCCAAATTCTGGGAAATGTTCGAGCGTCGTGCGGCCAAGGGGCAATGCGTCAACCAGCCTTATCTGGGCTGCCGCGAGTTCGCGGCGCATTTCCGCCTGATCGAAAAGCCCCAGGACGAGCCTCCGCCCATCGCTGAGAGCCGCGATCTCGGTTTCATGCTCTACGACCTAGACTTCGCTAAGCCGAACGACCCGGCACCCCAGTTTTTCCGGGCACGCATGGAAAACGGCGTGGTGGACCTGGCGAACGTGGAGGTGCGGGGATGATACTGCAAGCGCTCAACGACTATTACGACCGCAAGGCGGCCAGCCCGAACACGGCGGAACGGCTACCGGCCTTCGGTCTGGAGGAGAAGGAAATTCCCTTCATCCTCGAAATCACCCATGACGGCCAGTTGGTGCAGATTGCCGACACCCGGACGATGCAAGGCAAGAAGAAAATCGGCCAACGCTTTCTGGCGCCCATGGGCGTTAAAAAGACATCGGGCGTGGCCGCCAACCTGCTGTGGGACAACGCGGGGTATGTGCTCGGCATCGACGCCAAGGGCAAGCCTGAGCGGGCCACCGAGCAGAAGGCGGCCTTCAGGGCGCGCATCGAGGCGCTGCCGCCTGCCGCGAAGGAGATCGCCGGGGTGCGCGCGGTGCTGGCTTTTCTGGACGGGATTGAAACCGCAAGGCTGGAGAAAGAGCCGGCATGGGGCGATATCCTCGAATCCAACCCGCTCCTGACTTTTCGCCTTCACGGCGAAACGGAATTGATTTGCCAGCATCCCGATGTCGCGGCAGCCGCGGCAGGGCCAGACGGTGAGGAAGCAGGCGCCGGGCTTTGCCTGATTACCGGCCGGATAGGCCCGGTCGAGCGCCTCCATACGGCCATCAAGGGCGTGTGGGGGGCGCAGACCTCCGGCGCCAACATTGTTTCCTTCAATCTGGACGCCTTCAATTCCTACGGGAAATCCCAGGGGGCGAATGCACCGGTGGGTAAGCGGGCGGCGTTCGCCTACACCACCGCCCTCAACCATCTCCTCGCCAGGGATTCCCGTCAGCGGGTGCAAGTGGGCGACGCCTCCACCGTCTTTTGGGCCGAGAAGCAGGACGAATTCGAGGACCTGTTCGGCAACCTGGTGCGCGACGACCCCGACGCGGGCGCCCAGGCGATGAAGGCCTTATTCGACGCCGTCCATAGCGGCAAGTACGCGACGCCGGAGGGCGGTACACGCTTCTACGTGCTGGGGCTGGCCCCCAATGCGGCACGCATCGCCATCCGCTTCTGGCATGTGGCGACGGTGCGAGAGATGGCGGCGGCTTTCGCGCGGCACTTCGAGGATCTGCGCGTCGCGCGCGGTCCCAACGACCCGGAGTATTTGTCTTTGTCTGGGATATTGAAAGCGTGCCACCGTCGCAAATCAGACGGGACTTACGATATTCCACCCAACTTGGGTGGGGACGTGATGCGTGCCGTGCTGGCCGGGACGTCCTATCCGGCGA
>DOVS01000321.1 GCA_003519965.1 Betaproteobacteria bacterium | reverse complement strand
ATGCACGCCATCGAAATTGCCGATGGTTAATGCGGTGGGGGACTGATTTTGTTCCGGTATTCCTCGAAAGATCAGCATGATACGGTAAAATCTTGCATTGTACCGTATTTCTTGCCGGGCGGGATAGCATTGAAGGTGCGCGACAGTGTTTCTCGACGACCGCCGAGCGGGAACGTGCGGCGACGGGCGATGCGCGGTAAAACGCGGCTTCGGAGGATGCGCAGCTTGGGCGGCCGTCCGCCGATTTCAGCGCGGCGCGTCCTGAGCGGCGGCGAAACGCCCGCCCTGGTTTGTCGTGGTGCTGGTCAATGCATCCTTAACACAGCCGGAAGCGTCGGGTTCGATGCGCGGCCCGGCGATTGCGGCGCCGTTTGCCTCCACGAACGGCCGCGACACTACGGCGGTGGAGCGTCTCCGCGCGGTTATTCTTCCAGGGCGTGAGTAGCGGCCCGGTTAAGGGTATGGGTCATCCTCACAGGCGGCAAGCACTGTCGTTGGCGACGCGGCGGCCGTTCTGGCGGTTAGCGATGGGCGCGTCGCCGCAGCTAGAGGAACGCCGATGGGCATGGCGGGTTGGGATTGGCGAAAATGCGCGGCGTCGATTTAACGGCAACGGGCGAAAAACGCCAATAACGATAGGATTCCTGCGGGTGCGCGGCAAGGCGCGCTTATTCCGCCCCGTGTTGGATAAAGTGCCTGAAGCGCAGCCCGAAGGCGGCAAGGGTGAGAAAATAACTGCCGGCGCCTAGGAACACCAATAGTAAGAGATGGCCCAGGCGATAGCCGAAGGAGGTGTGCAGCCAATGGCTCTGGTCTCCCATAGTTAACCACAGCGCGAGGGACATGACCAGCAGCCCGCCGAGGATTTTCAATAAAAAGATTGTCCAGCCGGGTTGCGGCCGATAAATATGGTGGCGGCGCAGATGGTAGAACAGGAGTCCCGCATTGATGCACGCGCCGAGGGAGATCGCCAGCGCTAGGCCGGCGTGTTTTAAGGGCCAGATAAACGCCAGGTTCATCACTTGGGTGGCGGCGAGGGTGAACAGCGCAATTTTCACGGGAGTTTTGATATTTTGCCGGGCGTAAAACCCCGGCGCCAGCACCTTGATGAGAATCAGTCCGAGCAGGCCGATGCTGTACGCCACCAGCGCGTTTCGCGTCATCCAGACATCATGGGCGGTAAACGCGCCGCGGAAGAATAAGGTGGTGATGAGCGGCACCGCGAGAATAGCCAGCGCCGCCGCCGCGGGCAGCGCGAGCAGCAGCGTGAGGCGTAGTCCCCAGTCCAACAGCTCGCTGTATGCTTCCGGCGCATTGTCGGTGTAATGTTTGGACAGGCTGGGCAGCAAAATCGTGCCAAGCGCCACGCCGAGCAAGCCAGTGGGAAACTCCATTAAGCGGTCGGCGAAATAGAGCCACGAGACGCTGCCGGTGACCAGGAAAGACGCAAAAATCGTATTAATCAGCAGGCTGATCTGGCTAATGGACACCCCGAACGCCGCCGGCCCCATTAATCTTAGAATGCGCCAGACTCCGGCGTCGCCGAACGTTAGCTTGAACCGCGGCAACAGTTTCAGCCGCAGCAGAAAGGGAATCTGAAACGCCAATTGCAGCACGCCGCCCAGCAGCACCGCCAACGCCAGCGCCAGCACCGGCGGATGGAAGTAAGGGGCGAGCCACAGGGCGCAAGCGATAAAGGATAAGTTCATCAGCACCGGCGTGAACGCGGGAACGGAAAACTTGCTGTAGGTATTGAGAATGCCGCCGGCGAGCGAGACTAAGGAAATAAACAGAATATACGGAAAGGTAATGCGCAGCAGATGCACCGTGAGATGAAATTTTTGCGGGTCGGCGGCGAATCCCGGCGCGCTTACGTACACGAGAAAGGGCGCGGCGGCTACGCCGGCCAGGGTGACGAGAAACAGCGCCAGGCCTAGCCAGGCGGAGATATGATCCACGAGTTCGCGGGTGGCTGCGTGGCCGCGGCGTGTCTTATATTCCGCCAGGATGGGGACGAACGCTTGAGAAAATGCGCCTTCGGCGAATAAGCGGCGCAACAAATTAGGTAGTTTGAACGCGACTAAAAAAGCGTCGGTGTAAAAGCTTGCGCCGAAGGTGCGGGCGATGACCATATCGCGCAGAAACCCCATGATGCGCGATAGCAAAGTCATGCTGCTGATGGTGGCCAGCGCTTTGAGCAGATTCATCGGGTACGTCGGGAAAAGGGGTAATCATAGCGGGTCGCCGGAGACGCCGCCAGTATTCCCCTTAGACGAACGCGGATTGGGTCGCCGCTTGCCAGCAGAGGGTGAGGTTGGCGGCGACCAACGCGATCAGCGAGGCGTCCAGACGTTGTTTTTCCGCCAGTTGTTGTAATTCCTCCAGAATCGAGTGCGGCGGCAGCGAGGCGCGGTACGGACGTTTTTGCGCCAATGCCTGGAAAATGTCCGCAATTGCGATAACCCGTGACTCCACGGTTAATTTGTCGGCATTGTGATGATAGGGATAACCTTCGCCATTGAGGGTTTCATGGTGGAATGCGGCCCATTGCGCAATTTCCTCCAGGCCGGGGATGCGCCGGAGGATTTGGTAGGTTTCAAAGCTGTGGCGGGCGATAGCGGCGCGTTCCTCCGCGCTCAGGGGCGCGGGTTTTTCCAGAATCTCGTCGCGTACCTGAAGTTTGCCTAGGTCGTGCATCAGACCGGCGATTTCCAGCTTGTCGCAGGTGTTTTCCGGGAGGCCGGCGAGGTTGCCCAGCAATTTCGCCAAGCGCGAGACACCCAAGGAATGCTCCACGGTGAAGGCGCTTTTGGCGTCGACGATGCTGGAAAAAATGGTCGCTAGCTGCTTGAGCTGGTTTAAGTCAATGGGCGCTACCGCGCCCCCCCGCGCCATTCGTTCCAAACTCTGGTGAATATGCGACGATTCCAGCGCCAGCCAGAACGCTTCTTTGCGCGATGCGTCCAAAAAAGCGTCGACGAGGGGAGGGGCGAAAAAACTGCCGCTGAATTTGGCAATGCTGTTTTGAATCGCTGGGACGCTAATTAGCAGGTCGCGTTCGTAATGAGAAGCGGCCAGCGTATCGGCGCGATCCGCTAGGAAGATTAGATTGCTGAACGTGGATACGCGCTCCGGCAAGTGTAGGTGCGTCAGCGCTTCCCAATGGGTATGGTGGTAAAGGATATACGGGGCGAGATGCGCCAGGGGCGCGAAGGTCTCCAGTAACGCGTAGCCCCGGTCGCAATGAGCCTGAGCTGCTTTCCAATCCATTTCCATAATCAGCTGGCGATGGACGTGGGTGGAGGATACCCCGCAGTCATGCAATAGACCGGCGTCGAACAACGTATCCAAGCTAGCCTCGTCGAGGCCGAGACTGCGGCCGCACTCTATCGCCATCAGCGCGACCCGCTTGCCGTGATGCACATCGTCCACGCCCACTAAATCAAGGGCGTCGGATAGGGCGTAAACGACTTGGTGTAGATTGATCTGAATAGGCATTTGTTTTTATGTGTGCGGCTAGGAGCGCGTCGCAACCATGCTTTAGTCCTGTAAGCGTGGGCAGTCGGCGGTGTCGGCGCGGCCTGTCGTTACTGGGATCCCCCTTGCTCGATAAGGTAAGCTCCTATATCATAGCTCGTTTATTTGTCATTATAAACGCTAACCGATAAAGGAACATCGATGGCTAATACCGCGCAAACCAGAAAACGCGCACGGCAGGCGGAAGCGCAGCATCATCACAATGCCAGCTTGCGCTCTACTTTCCGCACGGCGGTCAAGAAAGTCGTGAAGGCCGTTCAGGCAGGCGACAAAGAGGTTGCGCGAGCGACCTATCAAGCGTCCGTGGGTGTTATCGACCGTATCGCCGACAAAAAAATCGTTCACAAGAATAAGGCGGCGCGTCATAAAAGCCGCTTGAACGCCGCCGTCAAGGCGATGGGCTGACCGCCTCTTCCCGTTCCATCGTTTATTGCACTACACTTTTCGCCGCTAGTTTCTAAGAATTAGCGGCTTTTCCTTGTGCTTGCAAGACTTCCAATTCGTTGTCGTCGGCGAATCCTAACAGAAAATTATAGGCCATGGGCTCCACCTCCCGCAGTTGAGGGCTCACCACTACGCAAGTGACTCCTTCGATCGTGGTGGGATGGACGTAGGGCGAGTAGCTGGTGCGGCGATCATGGCCGAAAGTGGTCAATACGCCTGCTAGCCGCTCGGCCCAATCGCTCGGCCGGAATTTTTTGCCCGATGCGGTGACGCCGCGGATGATAATATCGGATGATGCGTTATTCATGGTTGGTCTTCCTCTGCCCGTTAGTGAATGAAATCGATTGACGTCTCCAAAAAGCACCGCTGTTTCGCGCCGCCGTTTTAGTGGTTAGCCAGTGAGAGGCCGCAGCGCGGAAATCGTTCATGTTTCTTTTGTTCGCCGTTCGCCCGTTAGCGATTGTAATAAGTCCATGGGCAGAGGGAAAACGATCGTCGCGCTCTTGTCGCCGGCGATGGTGGTCAAGGTCTGGAGATAGCGCAATTGCATCGCCTCTGGCTGTCGCGCTAGCATTTGCGCCGCGTTGAGCAGTTTTTCCGACGCTTGCAGCTCCCCCTCGGCATGAATGATCTTCGCGCGCCGTTCGCGCTCCGCTTCTGCTTGGCGCGCGATCGCGCGCACCATGGTTTCGTCGATATCGATATGCTTGATTTCCACATTGGAGACCTTAATGCCCCAGGCGTCCGTCTGGGTGTCCAAGGTTTGCTGGATATCGAGGTTCAGCTTTTCGCGCTCGGTCAGCATTTCGTCCAGTTCGTGTTTCCCCAATACCGCGCGCAAGGTGGTTTGCGCCAGTTGGCTGGTGGCGGAAAGATAGTCTTCCACCTGAATAATGGCTTTTTCCGGATCGACGACCCGGAAGTATACGACGGCGTTGACCTTGACCGATACGTTATCGCGCGAGATCACGTCCTGGCTGGGCACGTCCATGACGATGATGCGCAAATCGACCTTGACCATTTGCTGGATGCCGGGAATCACGATAATCAGGCCGGGACCCTTAACCCGCCAGAAACGGCCCAGCATGAAAATAATCCCCCGCTCGTATTCGCGTAAAATACGGAACGACGCGAGCAGCAGCGCCAGTAAAACCAATAGAAAAATACCAATTCCATTTAGCATGCTTACTCTCCCTGTTGCCGCGACGCTTCGGGGCGGACGTCGAGAATTAGGCCGTCGGCGCCAACGACCCGGACTTTTTCCCCCTTGCGCAAGGCGCCGGCGCTGCGGATTTTCCAGTTCTCTCCATGCACCCGCGCCCAGCCTTCGCCGCTGAAATCGTCCAACACTTCACCACAACTGCCCGCCAACGCCTCCATTCCGCTGGCTATCGGACGCTTGCGCGCTTTTAGCGCCATGCCGGCGCCGGCGAATAGAAATAATGCGCTGCTGAGCGCCGCGCCGATGATCAGCGGCCAGGGGACGCCATAACCGGCAACATCCGTATCGAGCAGCATCGTCGAGCCGAGGATGAACGCAATCACGCCGCCGACGCCCAACGCGCCGAAACTGGGGACGAAGGTCTCGGCCGCCATAAAAGCCACGCCCAGCAGGATCAGCCCGAGACCGGCGTAGCTAACCGGCAGCAGGTGAAAAGCGAACAACGCAAGCAGCAAGCAGATCGCTCCCAGCACCCCAGGCAGCATGAAACCGGGGTTATAGAATTCAAAAAATAGGCCGTAGACCCCGATCAACAGCAGAATGTAAGCGATAGACGGATCCGCCAGCACGGCGAGCAGCCGGTTGCGCCAGTCGGGGCGAAAATCGACGATTTGCGCGTTGCGGGTATGCAAGGTGCGCAGTTCGCCCAGTACGCGAACGGTGCGGCCATCCAGTTTGGCCAGTAAATCGGGAACGTCGTCGGCGATCAGATCGATGACGCGGCGTTTACGGGCTTCCTCGGCGGTCAGACTGACCGCCTCCCGCACCGCTTGTTCGCCCCATTCGGCATTGCGCCCGCGCAATTGAGCTAGGCTGCGGATATAGGCGGCGGCGTCTTGTACTTGCTTGCGCGCCAACGTGCTCGGCGGGCGAGGTTTCTTTTGAGGGGCGCCGCCGGACGGCGCGGGTTT
>DOVS01000247.1 GCA_003519965.1 Betaproteobacteria bacterium | reverse complement strand
CTGAAGAGCACCAGACTAACCGCGCCGAGCACCAGCAGGAGCGCCACACCCTCGATCCAGGTCACCGACTCGCCAAGAAGGAGCGCGCCGCTGGCGACCCCGATTACCGGGATCATCAGGGCTCCGTTCCGCGCAGTTGGGTGGTGAATATCTGCCGGGCTGGCCAACGAGAAGCCGGCTTGACGTAACTCGAAACGCTAGTTCTCCGCGACCAACCGCATGATCGGGGAATTGAGCGCCGCCGCGCCCCTCACGATTTTCTTCGCCTCGTCCAGCGATTCGAGTATGGCGTGTCCGATCGGATCGTCGTTGCCGGTATGACCGTCGCGTATGGCCGCGCTCATCGCATGCACATGGTGCTCGACGATGGCCAGCCTGCTCGGTCCGGCGATCTGGATCCCTTTCAGAAAACGGCGCAGGGATTCGCCGATTTCGCTGATCAAGGGATAGTTGAACGTTCCCGCCAACGCCTTGGCGTCGAACAGGAT
The DNA here is from genome assembly GCA_003519965.1 of Betaproteobacteria bacterium. Lineage (GTDB taxonomy): Bacteria > Pseudomonadota > Gammaproteobacteria > Burkholderiales > UBA9220 > UBA9220. Next base: position 3,751 of record DOVS01000247.1, on the reverse strand, counting down.
TTCGTACAGCCAGCGCAATTCCGCCGCATTGTCACGCGGCTTGTTGGTGGCCGCCTCGACCAGGATTTCCATCCGGCCGATTTCCCTGGCCAGAGTATCGAGAACTTCATCCTTGAGGCCATCGACGGCTGTTTCAGCCGCATCGACCAGCTTTGCCGCCTGCTTATCGGAGACCATACGAACCTTGTCTGCCAGCCTGCCAAGATGGGCGGGGGACGGCGCTTGGGCGTTCATGTCCCTTTACTCCTTACTAAAGGCGCTGATCGTCGCAGCGCCGGTCGTGGTCCCCATCGTTATCCCTCGTTCCCTTTCTGCTTTTGACCAATCGGTCCGTAACAGTCGGTTGCCGGGTCTTACGCCGCGACGTTTTTATGGATGATTTGGGATATGCAGTTGTAAACAGATTCCGGTGTGACAGGTTTGGCAAGATAGGTATCGATGCCGGCGTTTCGCGCTTCCATGACTTCGTCCCGCGCCGCGTTGGAGGTGATCATGATGATCGGCACGCACGGATGCGGGCTCTTTTTTGGATCACGCAACAGACCGGCCAGCTCGATACCGGACATGGTCTGCATGACCCAGTCGGTGATCACGATGTCGCTGGGGGCCTTACAGAACTCTTTGAACGCCTCGCTGCCGTCGTTGCATAGCCGCACCTTTGTCGCACCGAGTTTTGTCAGGATCATATTGAGGACGGCGCGCATCGTGCTGCTGTCATCGACGACCAAAATATCGAGCTTGGAAAGGTCATAGTTGGTCATTGTTGATTAGACTCCCTGCTTCCGAAGTGCGTCTATTCAACAATCAAAATAAAAACAAAAGATTAATTTAGACGAATACATGGATATGTAGAAATAATAATCCTTATTATTGAATAAAATTTTATATACATTCTTTTTACTCTGAAAAATGTAATTATTACTGATGGTTTGCGGGATAATTTTTGTGGTCTCCGATGCATTGCAGGGCGAGCGCACCCGGTAGAGCGGCTCTATTTGCGAATCATGCGCAAAGATTTTACAAAATTTATTCTCTTCGGAGCGCCGGGATTGAGACTATCCGGCGGCCGGAATCGCCACAACGAGTGCTCCCGACACTGGCGGAAAAGCATAAAAGACGGCTGAAAATTTCAGCTGTGCTAGGACAGGATCGTTATCGGATTGCGCATGATGCGTACTTGCGCGGGCAGGGTACAGATCGCTTCGCCCTCGACCAGAACGGCTTCTCCGGCGGCCCCCCAGATCGATATCTGTTCGGCCGGTTCTACGACGACCCCCTTGGCGCGCGGCAGCCTGCCGGCCATCAGCGCCGAGCGGAAACGCAATCGATCGCGCCAGCCGCCTCGTTCCAGCATCACCGCATAGAGTTTGGGCTCACCCCTGATCGCCCCTTCGATGGACGCAAAATCGCGGGGCAGGAACTGTGCATTGACCAGGAAGGCGCCGGCGACGTCGCGATAGCGGCCATCGACGACGATGCGATAGCCGTCTTCGCTCGCCGTTTCCTGCGCGGCGGCAAGCGCCGCCCGCCTTTGACGTGGCCCGAACGAGAGGTCCGCCGCCAGACCCACCGCCGCAAAGCTGACGAACGGGCAGTTGTTGGCTTCGGCCAGGAACCATTCCTGGGCGACCCCGTCGACAACGCAGTCGGCAATCGATTTTGGCGCCATCGACAGGCCCAGTTCGCTCGCCAGGTGACGGCTCGAGTTGGGTGAGGCAATCGCCGTGGGCAAACCCGACGCCGCCAACGGTCCGGCCAACGCCATCAATGAGCTGTCGCTGCCGGCCACCAGCATGGCATCGAATTCCGAGACATTGGTCTCCCGGAAGAAGGTTTTGCCGTCCATCGGGCCGTGAGATTCGTGGACGCTCACGACGCAGCCGAGGCGGGCGAGGCGGGACAGAGTCGCCCGGAAATTGAGCCGGTGCCGCCGCCCACCCGTCGCATCGTAGACGACGAGGATCTTGCTGCGGGCGCCGATGCGCGGCTCCGCGCCTGGGACCGCGGGCGGTGTGTAGGCGCCTGGCGCGGCGATATCGGTGCCGCTTGCTGGTTGCGGGCTGGCCGGCTGCGGGCTGGGGTCCGGCAACGGTCCTTTGGCAATTTCCGCCGCCGGAACCGGCTGGGCGGCGCCATCATCAATGACCCCGCCATTGAGCGGTGGCGCGTCGGGCAAGCCCGCCGGTGGTTTCTCGGACGGCTCGGCGATCTCCGGCAGTAATTCTTTGTGCTCGCTTTCGGACGCCGGGGAATCGATCTGTAACGGCTCGGGCTGCGCTGTCTCACTCAAATTTGGAGCGGGGCCGGCGCTTTGGGCCAATTCCTCAATGTCCGGGGCCTGCTGGGAATGCGAGGCAGCGTCACCGTTGGTTAGTGGTGCCGCACCGGCGTTGCCGTTTGGCGCCGACGGAGCACCGTTTTCGGGCCCATCGGATAGAGCTTGCGCCGCTGCCGCGGCCTCGCTGTCTGAAATTGGCTCGGTCTGCGCCTCGAGATGCGGCGGGGCTTCCAGCCCGTCCGCGGGCTTGACCCGGCGCCGGCGCACCAGCTTGGCATCGACCAGGGCCGGCCGGTTTTCGCCGGACAGCCGTTCCCCGCCGACGCTGTCGGCAAACAGTGACTTGCCGACGCTCTGCAACAGGTTGGACGCCTCTTCATAGGCCGACCGGTGCGACGAATTGTTGGCGATCAGCGGGTCGTCCTTGCGCAAATCGAGGATGCTGAGACCGACCAGGAAGAGCTCGCGAAAAATCAGGCGGTCGACGAAGCCGTCGGTGACGCGGAAGGAGAGGGTTTTCGACAACTCGCCCAGAACCGTGCCGATCGCCGCGGTATGCCGGGACGCCGACGGATTGCGCCGATTGCGGACGACGATCCATTCCAGCGGGTAGATGCCTTCATCCTGGCGCCGCTGCATTTCGGCGCCGATCATTTCGGCGAACGGGCCGATCCTTGTTACGGTTGGCGGTGTGCCGCGCACCTCGCCGATGACGTCGATATCGAGGAAACTTTCATTGACCGGCGAGGTCAGCACGTCCGCGCGCGCGGTCACGGTGCGGGTCAGGGGATTGTCGAGGCTGGGACAGTCGATGACGACGTAATCGTTCTCCGCCGTCAGCGTATCGACCAGTCCGTTCAATAAATCGAGCCGCGCGGAAAGTGGGGTGTTCTCCGCCCCCGGGTCGATTTGGGTGAAGCGGTGATGCTCGGGCATGCCGATGCGCAGCTTGGTCAGTTTGGCGAAGCGCGTGCGGTTGAACAGGTAACGCGTCAGCGCCTCCTGATCCATATCGAGATCGAGGGTCGCAACCGACTTGCCCTGGCGCAACAGGCCGACGATGACGCTAAGAGCAGTGGTGGACTTGCCGGTCCCGCCCTTGAGATTGCTGAAAACAATAATACGCCCCGGCTGACGTTCGACAACGCCCGTCGCCAAGGGTTTTGGCTGCTCCAACCCCGCCGGGGCGTGGTCGTGCGTCAGATTCTGAACCATCTATGACCCCGGCGTTACCGGGAGTGTTTGCCACCCCCTGGGCTACCAACTCCGCGCGCGTTCTGCCGGCACGGTTCGCCGCCCTGCTGCGGCGGGCACAGTATGCCCATTCGCCTGTCGGACTCCAAGAAGTTTCAGGAAATCAATGATTTCGTTGTTGCGAAACTATTGGACCGTGGTTGGATTTGCGACCCACGCCGTGACATTTTGCCCATCGATCAGGCGAAATTTCAGCTCGGATGGATCCTTCGCGGAGAA
>DOVS01000292.1 GCA_003519965.1 Betaproteobacteria bacterium | reverse complement strand
AGGTTTTTCTTTTCAATCCAAGCGAGATCGCCGCGCCAGTCGCGAACCTTCACCCACTTTTCCAAGCTGACGATGACTTCCAAGGGATAATAGCGGGTCGCCAAGTATAGTCGGCGCGCGAAATGGGAGGGCGCATCGTACTCAATGGCGACATTGACGGCAACGGAACGATATTGCAGCGCGTACGCCGCCACCGGCGTTAAGGCGCTCAGCAACAGCAACGCGCCGCTCGCGACGGCTACGGCAAGCCGCCGCGAGATCGTTTTAATGGGTTGCTGTAGCACTCTCTTGCTGATCGGTTTGCTGCTGCTCATACAACGTCTCGAAATTCACTGGGTTGAGCAATACCGGCGGAAAACCGGCGCGCGTCACCACATCGGAAACGACCTCGCGAGCGTAAGGGAAAAGAATATTGGGACAAGTAATTCCCATCACCGGCGCAACCTGGTCCTCGGGAATATTTCGCAACTGAAAAACACCCGCTTGCACTGCCTCGACCAAGAACATGGTTTTTTCATTCAACTTGGCGGTGACCGTGACAGTCAGCAGAGACTCGAAAAGCCCTTCATCCACCGGCATGCCTTCGGTATGCAACTGCACATCCAGTTGCGGCGCTTCGCGCTCGAGAAACACTTGCGGCGCGTTGGGAATTTCTAGGGACAGGTCTTTCAAGTAAATTTTTTCGATCGAAAAAACCGGCTGATCTTGCGGCTGTTCTTCACTCATACTTTCTCCGTTTACTCATCAATAATCAACATTACGGCGCGACGCGCTCCAGCCAGCGGCGTAAGTTCTCTGCATCCATTGCCCCGGCCGTCCGCGCGATCTCCTTGCCGCGATGGAATACTACAAGCGTTGGGATGCTGCGGATAGCGTATTGCTGCGCCAGCGCCTGCGCTTCCTCGGTATTCACCTTGGCGAAGCGGCAACGCGTCGACCACTGGGCCGCCGCCTGGACGAAAACCGGCGCCATCATTTTGCACGGCCCGCACCACGACGCCCAGAAATCTACGATCACCGGCAAATCGTTTTTATGAATAAAACGACCGAAACGCGCATGATCCAGCGCAACCGGGGCCCCATCCAAAACCGGCGCACCGCATTTTCCGCAGATCGGATTCTGCGACAAGCGCGCATCCGGCACCCGATTAATCGCTTGGCAATGGGAGCAAACTACGTTCATGGCTTCAGCGCCGGCAACCGATCGACACAGTAGCGCTTACCCCGCCAGCCGCTGCGCCAGACCACCCTCTTGGTCAAGTTCGGCAAGGTCGTCATAGCCGCCGACATGATAATCACCGATAAAAATCTGCGGCACCGTGCGCCGGCTCGTGCGGGCCATCATTTCTTCCAGCTGCGCGCCATCCAAGTCCACCCGGATTTTTTCAATATCGGCCACCCCGCGACTAACCAACAACCGCTCCGCCATCGTGCAATAGGGACATACCGCCGTGCAATACATACTGACTTTTGCCATATCACTTCTTCTCCATCGGCATATTCGCCTGTCGCCAGGCGCTGATTCCGCCGCCTAAATTATACACTTGCTCAAACCCGTTCTTGCGTAAGGTCTTGCATGCCGAGGCGGAGCGCGCCCCGCTGCGGCAGACGACAACCAGCGGACGCTGCTTGAACTTCTCCAGCTCGCCGAGGCGAGAACCAATCTGTCCCAGCGGAATATGCTTGGCGCCGGGCAATCGCCCTTCCGCCAACTCGCGCTCTTCCCGCACATCCACCACCACCGCGTCGTGGTGATTGATCAATTGCGTCGTTTCCAGCACACCGACCTCTTTAATACCGTAGATTTTCCGGCTAAGGGTCGGCCAGACCAGCATAAAAAAAGCCGCGACCGCGATCGCGACAAGATAAAGATTATGCTGTAAAAACTCCATGTTCCATTCTATCGCCACTCGTCATTCCTCATGGCCGCCGCCACTGACCCTCGCGCACGGGTCCGGCGGCGGTCGTCCACATTAACAGGAGCCGCAGCTTTCCTTGACCCCGACTTTTTTGAGTATAACCTCCAGCGGACAAAACTGAGTAAAGCCGCTTTGGAGCAAGTTCAGCCCGACAAAGGCGGTAAACCACAGCCAATTCACGTTATGAAACAATGGACTGCCTTTTACGCCCAACGCCAGGGACAGCAGGACAAAAAATCCTGCGAATATCCGAACCACACGATTAACCGTCATCATCACCTCTCAACGCCCTGCACTAAAATCATCACTCAGCCAAACAGCACGGCGGCCGCTGGCGCATCGGCCATCGATCATTTAGCGAAACCGCAAAACACATCGCGCATCATGCTAATGAGCTGCAAGGTGCGGGCGTCGCCAACACGATAATACACCCGGTTGGCGTCCTTGCGCGTGCGCAGCACGCCCTTATCGCGCAAGATAGATAAATGCTGTGAAATATTACTTTGCGTCGTTCCCACGCTCTCGACGATCTCTTGCACACTGATTTCGCGGTCGCCCAATACGCACAATATCTTAAGCCGTAGCGGGTGAGACATCGCCTTCATCGCACGCGATGCTTGCTCGATATGTTCGTCTTTATCAATGAGTTCAATTTTCCCCTCGGTCATTTTAGCCACCATCGCAATCTAATATTTTTACTAAGTTTAATGCCTTACTTATTAAAAAGTAATAAAATAATGCTACAGGAACCTTGGAATAATTCACAACAAAACGGAACGCATGAAGACAACCCCGGTACTCCTCATCATTCTCGATGGTTTCGGCTACCGTCCCGGCGGTGAAGACAACGCCATCGCTAAAGCGCGAACCCCGCACTGGGACATGCTTTGGGAAACCTACCCCCGCATGACCATCCGCACTTCCGAAGCCGCTGTCGGCCTGCCAGCCGGGCAAATGGGCAATTCAGAAGTGGGCCATCTTAATATTGGGGCGGGTCGAGTCGTTTATCAAGACCTGTCGCGCATTAATCATGCGATCAACAACGCCCATTTCTTTACCAATCCCGCGTTGCAACGCACGGTGGAAGCGGCGAAAGCCGCCGGCTCGGCGCTGCATATCTTTGGCTTGTTATCCGATGGCGGCGTCCACAGTTTGGATAGCCACATCGGCATGATGTTGGAGATCGCCGCGCGGGCGAAACTAGAAAAAGTGTACCTGCATGCTTTTCTCGACGGCCGGGACACGCCGCCGAAAAGCGCGGAAACCTACATTCTCCGCACCGAGGAAAAAATACGGACGCTGGGCGCCGGCCGGATCGCAACAATTTGCGGCCGTTACTACGCGATGGACCGGGACAAACGCTGGGAGCGCGTCAAAAACGCCTACGATGCGTTAACCACGGGCAAAGCGTCATTTACCGCCGCGACCGCCGCAGAAGGACTGCGCCAAGCCTATGCCCGCGGCGAAACCGACGAGTTCGTTAAACCCACCTTGATCGCGCCCCCTGGAGAATCTCCCGTGCGCATCCAGGATGACGACGCGATCATATTCATGAATTTCCGCGCCGACCGCGCCCGCGAGATTACTCGTGCGTTCATCGAGGAAACGTTCACTGGCTTCGATCGCACCGCCCACCCCCGGCTGGCGGCGTTCTGCACGCTCACCAGCTATAGCGACGACTTCAAGGTCAATGTCGCCTTCCCGCCGGAACGCATCAAAAATTGCCTAGGCGAGTACATATCCAATCTGGGGCTGCACCAACTGAGAATCGCGGAAACCGAGAAATACGCCCATGTNNCGAGGTCATCAGCGAGGCGGGACTTAAACAGTTTCACTGTGCCGAACAGGAAAAATATCCTCACGTGACTTATTTTTTCAATGGGGGTCAGGAGAAACCCTTCGCTGGAGAAGACCGCACCCTGGTTTCATCGCCGCGCGTCGCCACCTATGACCTCAAACCGGAAATGAGCGCCTACGAGGTAACGGATAAGCTGGTCGAGGCCATTCGCGGTAAGCAATACGACGCGATTATTTGCAATTACGCCAACGGGGATATGGTCGGCCATACCGGCATCATGCCGGCGGCGGTCCGGGCGGTGGAGGTATTGGACGAATGCGTCGGACGAGCCGTCAAGGCCATGCAAGAGCATGGCGGTGAAGTTCTCATCACGGCCGATCATGGCAACGCGGAAAAAATGTTCGACGAACAAACGCAACACCCCCATACCGCCCATACGCTCTACGAAGTACCGTTTCTCTATGTCGGCAGGCCCGCCCGGATGGCGGCGACCGGCGCCTTGGAGGACGTGGCGCCCACCTTACTCAGGATGATGGGATTGGAACAGCCGCCGGAAATGACGGGCAAACCCCTCATCGAATTCGAGCAGGGATGACCCAACGGCGCAAGCGCCTTGCTTGGTTGATTCTTCTATGGGTTTGCAGCTTCGCGCCGCTAGCGCATGCCGCCAGCAAAGCGGAGCTGGCGGACGTCCGCCAGCGTATGAAGACGCTCCAGAAAGCAATCGACAGCGCCAAGGTCTCGCGCCGGCAAGTTCTAGACTCGCTCAAACATAGCGAGCAAGCAATCAGCGACATCAACCGCACGCTTTACGGCCTATCGCACCAGCAACGGCAAATCAACACGACGCTGCGGAAACTGCAAAGCCACACCCGCGAAATCGAGAAAAACATGGCTGGCCAGCAAAAACGGCTGGTGCAACTGTTAGATCAAATGTATTTGCATGGCGGCCGACACGACCCGTTAAGAATCTTGCTCGACCGTGAAGACCCCGAGACGATCACCCGCCGGCTTCGTTACTACCGCGATCTTTCCCAGGCCCGCACCGATCTCATCGATCGACTACGGCGCAACCTGCGCAAGATGCAAACGCTTCAACAGCAAGCGCAAGGCCAAAAGACACGACTCACGAATAATCTGCAAGTCCAGAAACAGCAAAGACACGCGCTGAACCATAATAAGCGCACGCGCAAACGCGTATTGGCGCAGCTTTCTAAAAAAATTGAATCGCAACAGGAAGAGATGACGCGCTTGCGGCGGGACGAAAAACGCCTCACCCGGCTCCTGAAGCGCTTAGCCCGGCGCGCGCGCCATCGAATCCAGCGCGTCCCGCGCCGCGGCGGCATACCGCGCGAGCCCGATTACAGCGCAAGCACTTTTCAACGCTTCAAGGGTAAGCTAAAGTTCCCCGTCCGTGGAAAAATCGTCGGTCGCTACGGCGCGCGCCGCAAAGATACCGGCGTACCATGGAAAGGACTGTTTATCAAGGCCCCGGAGGGCGCGCCGGTCAAGGCCGTGGCCCGTGGGCGAGTCGTTTTCGCCAACTGGCTCCGAGGCTTCGGCAACTTGCTGATTATCAATCATGGCGGCGGTTTCATGAGCCTCTACGGAGACAACGAAACCCTCTACAAACGCGTGGGAGATAAAGTTCGCGCCGGGGAAACGATCGCCGCCGTGGGGAATACGGGCGGCAATCCAGAATCCGGTTTATACTTTGAGCTTCGCTATTTAAGCAAGCCCGTTAATCCGACCCGATGGCTAAAGGGCGGTTAACTTTCACTTTACATGTGCACGGAGAAAAACATGCGCGGCAAACTTAAACCCCTGGGCCTTATCGTCTTTGGCGCTCTGCTCGGGATCATGATCAGCCTAAATTACCCCGCTATCGCCGACAAAGCGAGCCAGAAAAACGCGTCCGCTCCGTTACCGCTTAACGAACTGCAAACCTTCACCGAAGTGTACGGCAAGATCAAAAGCGATTATGTCGAGCCGATCAGCGACAAAAAGCTCATTACATCGGCGATTAACGGGATGCTATCGGGGCTGGACCCGCACTCCGCCTATCTCGACGCCGCGGCTTACAAGGAGCTTCGGATCGGCACCCAGGGAGAATTCGGCGGGCTGGGCATTGAAGTGACCATGGAAAACGGTTTTATCAAGGTTGTCGCGCCCATCGAGGATACACCCGCTTATCGCGCCGGCCTCAAAAGCGGGGATCTCATCATTAAGCTGGACGATACGCCGGTAAAAGGCATGACGCTGAATAACGCCGTCAAACGCATGCGGGGCAAACCCCATACCAAAATTACGCTGACCATCCTGCGTAAAGGAGACCCTAAGCCGCTCGTCGTCACCTTGGCCCGCTCGGTCATCAAGATTAGAAGCATCAAATATCAGTTATTGGAGCCCGGCTATGGCTACGTCCGTATTATTCAATTCCAGGAACGCACCGGTAAAAACCTAGCGCGGGCGATTGAGTCGCTATATAAGAAAAACAAGAAGCCGCTCAAAGGACTCATTGTCGATCTGCGCAACGATCCCGGCGGTCTATTGAACGCCGCCGTCGGCGTAGCCGCGGCCTTCCTGCCGGCTAATTCGCTGGTGGTGTACACCGACGGCCGGGTGGCGGACGCGAAAATGCGGCTAACCGCCAACAAGGAATTTTATCTGACCGGCCCTCGGCAGCGGGACTACATCAAGCACCTGCCGAAGGCGGTTAAAACCGTGCCCATGATCGTGCTAGTCAATGGCGGCACCGCCTCGGCGTCGGAAATTGTCTCCGGTGCATTGCAAGACCATCATCGCGCCATCATCATGGGAACCCAAACCTTCGGCAAGGGTTCGGTGCAAACGGTGCTGCCGCTTGGCAAGAACACCGCCATCAAGCTGACCACGGCGCTGTACTACACGCCAAGCGGGCGCTCGATTCAAGCCAAGGGAATTACCCCGGATATCGTCGTGGATGAAGCCAAGATCAGCGGCATTGTTCAGGGCGTCGAAATCCACGAGGCCGACTTGGAGCATCACCTCCCGAACAATGGCAAAAACCGCCGGCAGCGGGGAAAACGCCCGATCACTCTGCCGACACCGCAAAAACTAACGCCCGGCAAGAAGATCCCGATGAAGGGAATCGTCTCTCCCGCGGATTATCAGCTCAACCAGGCGCTCAATCTGCTCAAGGGATTGCAGATTTTGAAAGCGGAACGATAAATCGGATGCACGGGACGAAGGCCGTCAGGCTGCCGCCCCGTGCTTTTCGGGATCGCGAGGGCCGCCGCGCCGCTTGCCCTGCTTTTACAAACCCCGTCAACCAAGCTAAGCTACCCATGGAATAGCGAGGCGGCCCCGGAAAAGAAAAATGGGCGCAGCTGCGCGAGCGGGTTATAGCGGGAGAAGCCCTATGGAGCCGGACGATTTGCTGAAAAAGCGCGAAATCAGCTTTTGCGCCCTGCCGCCCAATCAAGTGATCGCGGCATTGGATTTTTTGACGGGCGCGGAACGCTTGAACGCGCTTCCCTCCGCCAACAAATGCTGTATCTGGGTGCACTACCACCTTCGAGACTATACCCTGGAAATACTGGAAGATTTATTGACCATGCAGCGTTTTCGCCTGGACAATTCGCTGCTGCAAAAACTCAAACGCGCGCTCATCTACTATACCGAGAGCGTGCAACGGCAAAATATGGCGGCGCCGGAAGAGGGAAGCACCTCCCGTAAAATCTTCGCCAATGCCTATGAAGCCCATCCGCACGGCAATCACGACGCAACGCCGGAAGAATGGCGTCACTACCGCTGACACCGCCACGATCCACCGATGAACGACCAGCAATTACTGCGCTATAGCCGCCATATCCTGTTACCGCAGATCGGGGTGACGGGGCAGGAAAAGCTGCTGGCCGCCCATGCGCTCGTTATTGGCGCCGGCGGCTTAGGGTCGCCGGTGGCGCTGTATCTCGCCACCGCGGGCGTGGGAAAAATCACGCTGTGCGACGACGACGCCGTAGACCTTACCAACCTCCAACGCCAAATCGTCCACCGGGTAGACAACATCGGCGCCAACAAAGCGCAATCGGCGCGGCAAACGCTGGCGGCCGTCAATCCCGAAGTAGCCGTTACGGCCATTCCCCGCCGCGCCGAAGGCGAGGAACTCGTCCAATGGTGCCGCGCAGCGGACATTGTGGTGGACGCCAGCGATAACTTCGCCACCCGCCACGCCGTCAACCGCGCTTGCGTCGCCGCCCGCAAGCCGCTGGTGTCCGGGGCGGCCATCCGTTTCGACGGCCAAGTCACGGTTTTCGACTTGAGAAACACGGCCAGCCCTTGCTACCACTGCTTATTCCCGGAGAATGACGAAGAGGAAGAACGATGCGCCACCATGGGCGTATTCGCGCCACTGGTCGGCGTAATTGGCGCAATCCAGGCAACCGAGGCGTTGAAGCTACTGGTGGAAATCGGTCAATCGTTAACGGGCCGGTTATTGTTGTTCGACGGCCTGGGTATGGAGTGGCGCGCCATCCGCTTAAAAAAAGACCCGTACTGCCCGGTGTGCGCCTAAATCAGCAAGGGCCGCTGCTGCGGCCAAAATGCTAGCGGATCGCGCTTGAACCCGCTCTTGGCGAACTGATGCCAACGGCCGAGAACGAAACACATCATCGTATTAGCCTGCGCGGCGGCGTCGGCGCCGCGCGTGTCTTCATTCTGGCTCGCCGCGAAACGCAACGCTTGCTTCAACGTCGCCTCGATCCGGTCAAGCAACCGATTGATCCGCTCTTGCAAGCGGTCGTCTTCGTTAACCAACACATCGCCGATCAGCACCCGAACCATCCCCGGATTCTTGCTAGCGAAGCCAAGCAACAAGGAAAGCATCGATTCTAATTGTTGCACCCCTTGGCTTTCCTCGGTGGAAATTTTATTAATGCGGCTGAATAGCGTTTGCTCGATAAATTCGATCAGTCCGTCGAACATTTGCGCCTTGCTGGCGAAATGGCGGTATAGCGCCGCCTCGGAAACCTCTAGCCGGGCGGCCAGCGCCGCCGTGGTAATTCTCTCTCCCTTGGGGTGTTGCAGCATTTCCGCCAAGGTTTGCAGAATTTGTAGTTTCCGTTCACCGGATTTGGCCGCCATGATTGCGCTCCTTATTTGAGTTTGTGTAATACGCGGGGTAATCCCAGCACCGAGGAGACGGCGGCGTCCACCCCCGCCGGCCGCCTCCCGGCCGGGCCGACCCATACTGTCTTCATCCCCAGCCGCCGGGCGGTGCGTAAATTATCCAAAGAGTCTTCCACCATCACGCACCGCCGTGGCGCGAGGCGATAGTGACGAAATAATCGGTAAAACCCGTGAGGGTAGGGCTTGGGCCAATAGCGGGCATGCTCGATGGAAAACACGCCGTCAAACAAATCGGTCACGCCAAGAATGTTCAACACCGCGTGAATATAAGCGGATGGCGCATTGGAAAAGATCACTTTTCTCCCCGGCACGCGTTCGAGCGCCGCCCGCAGCCCCCGTGTCGCCACGACCATTCCCGCCAACTCCGCAACCGGGTGGGTATGCCGCAAAAAATGGCCGGGGTCGGCGCCGTGGTGACGCACCATCCCCCGCAAGGTTGCACCGTAACGGCGCCAGTACTGTTCGCGTAGCGAATTAGCGGCGGCTTCGTCCACGCCGACATGGGTCATCACATACGCCGTTATTGCCTGATTGATGCGGGGGAAAATATGCAACAGCGCATCGTGCAGGGTATTGTCCAGGTCAAACACCCATGCCCTAGAGGATGCCAATGTGCGTCGCCCTTTCATCATCTCGATGACTGCATGCCGCGCCAACGACCGGTTTGCGGACGGCGGGGCAACGTACGCCTTCCCTGACGCCGTCTTCGGCGCGCATCTTAACGGCCGCGCGGTCCATGCCCCGCGCCAGTCCCCGCGCGCGAGGTATTGCTGTCGATCCAGCCGTTCCGCCGGGCTGGGGCCGGGCGTTCTCGACAATGGGCGAACAAGCCGCGGCAATCATGCATTGGCGCGAATGACCGTGCCGACGCCCTCATCCGTGAAGATTTCCAACAACAACGCATGTTC
>DOVS01000012.1 GCA_003519965.1 Betaproteobacteria bacterium | reverse complement strand
TGCTGGCCGACACGGGCCGTTTCGAAGAAGCCGCCGCCCATTATCGCGGCGCATTACAGATTAACCCGGACTACATGCCCGCGCGGATCAACCTAGGCACCGCCTTATTAAACCTAGGTAAGCCCGATGAGGCGATTGCGCATTATATGGAAGCGCTGCGCTTGGAGCCGGGGAATGTCTATACCTGCTATAATCTCGGCAACGCGCTGCGGGAACTCGGCGAACTGGACGCCGCTGCCGGGTATTATCGCCAGGCAATAACGGCTAAGCCCGATTTCGCCGGCGCCCATCATAACCTTGGCGTGGCGTTCTATCAGCAAGGCCATTATGCGCAGGCGGTGGAGGCCTACCGCCAGGCGCTGGCCTTGGCGCCGGAATTTGCCGAGGGGCACGTTAATCTAGCGATTACCTTACTGCTGTGCGGGGAATTCGCCGAAGGCTGGGCGGAATACGAATGGCGCTTACGCATGCCCGGCATGGCGCATTCCGCGCCGCCGCCGCGCTGGAACGGCGAGCCGCTGGCGGGGAAAAGCATTTGGGTCAAGGCAGAGCAGGGTTTCGGCGATGCGTTGCAGTTTATCCGTTATCTGCCGAAAATACAGGCAACGGGCGGCAGGGTTATCTTCGCATGCCGCCCCGAGCTGATGCGGTTATTGCGCAGCTACCCCGGCATCGACCAATTAGCCGAAAGCGGCGAGGCGGCGCCGGCCGACTACCAGACCACCTTATTGAGCTTGCCGGGGATATTTCGCACCGACGCCGCCTCGATTCCGGCGGCCGTCCCCTATATCGAGGCCGATCCGGCGCTGGCAGCGCAATGGCGCGCCAGGCTAGGCGGCGATGGCCAATTCAAAATCGGTTTTGTTTGGGCGTCCAATGTGCATAACCGGCGCATTCGTTACCGCTCGTGCGAACTTCAGTGGTTTTCTCCATTGTTTCAGTTTCCCAACACGTTGTTTGTCAGTTTGCAAAAGGACGCCGGCGCCTCCCGCCGCTTGGCTGAATGGCCGTCAGCCGGCAATCTCCTGGATTTGGGCGGCGAACTGACCGACTTCGCCGATACCGCCGCGGTTGTCGCCAACTTGGATCTGGTGATTACTGTGGATACCGCGGTGGCGCATCTCGCGGGGGCAATGGGAAAACCCACCTGGTGCTTATTATCGTTCGTCCCCGACTGGCGCTGGTTTTTGGCGCGGGAAGATAGCCCGTGGTATCCGTCGATGCGGCTCTTCCGGCAGCCGCAGGCGGGAGATTGGGCGCCGGTTTTCGCGCAAGTGGCGCCGGCGTTAAAAAGATTGCTTTCTTCGCTAAAGTTTTAACCTAGGCGGCCGTTAACTAATTCAAGCTTGGTGAGCCGCCTGAAGTCCAGGGTAGGGCGCCGGCCTTGGTTAAGTTGCCTAGGTTTACATGACGAAAGAGGAGAAAGATCATGCCACTAATTATTAATACCAACATTGCGTCGCTGAATGCACAACGCAACCTGAACGTTTCGCAGTCCGCGTTGCGGACGGCGTTGGAGCGGTTATCTTCAGGTCTGCGGATTAACAGCGCCAAGGACGACGCGGCGGGGCTGGCGATTTCCCAGCGCTTTACCGCCCAGATTAACGGTCTCGATCAAGCGCAGCGTAACGCGAACGATGGTATCTCGCTGTCCCAAACCGCGGAATCCGCGTTAGGGCAGATGGGCGATATTCTCCAGCGGGTTCGCGAGCTGGCGGTGCAGTCGGCGAACGCCACCAACTCCGCAACCGACCGTCAGGCGATTCAGTCCGAGGTGGGGCAGCTGACCTCCGAGCTGGACCGGATTTCCCAAACGTCTGAATTTAACGGCAAGAAATTGTTGGACGGTACTTTCGGATCGGCGGTTTATCAGGTGGGCGCCAACGCCAATCAGACGATTACCGCGACAACCGGCAACTTCCGCACCAATCAGTTCGGCGATTACCGGGTGAGCGGTCAAGGCGCCTCGGGCAGCACGGCTTCCCGTTTCGTGGCGGAGACCTTGACACTGTCCGGTGGTTTGGGCAGCGGCACGGTGAATGTGGCGGCTACGGACAGCGCTAAAACCATTGCGCAGAATATCAATAATATTAACGGCTCCACCGGCATCACGGCGACCGCATCGACGGAATACAGCATCAGCTTCGCCGCCTCCGGCGCGTATACGCTGAACGTGACGTCCGATAACAGCTCGGCGGTGGCGGTTTCCTTCTCGCTGTCGGCGGCTACGGGTTCGAACTCGCTGGCGCAAGCGGTGACCGCATTCAACGACCAGACGTCGAAAACCGGCGTAACCGCCAAAGTGAGCACCGACGGCTCTTCCGTCGTGCTGACTAACTCGACCGGCAGCAACGTCACTCTCAATAACGCGGTTTCCGGAGTGGCCGGTACGGTAACGGTTGGCGCGGCGACGCTGACTGCCGCCGCCTCTGGCAATGCCGTGATTACCGGTCAGGTGACCTTCGACTCCGATAAGTCGTACAGCGTCTCCAGCGCCTCCTCGGGCAGCACGCTCGCGGCGACCAGCAACGCAGCGACGCTGAAGCAAGTGGCGCAGTTGGATGTCACTACGGTGACCAATTCGACCCTGGCCTTGTCCATCGTCGATGCGGCGCTTACCCAGGTGAATAACCAGCGAGCCCGGTTCGGTGCGTTGCAAAGCCGCTTCGAATCGACGATCTCCAACCTGCAAACGACGTCGGAGAATCTGTCGGCCGCGCGTAGCCGGATCCGGGATGCGGACTTCGCTAAGGAAACAGCGGCGTTGACCCGTAACCAGATCCTGCAACAGGCGGGTACGGCGATGCTGGCTCAGGCCAATGCGTTACCGCAAAACGTCTTGACACTGTTGAGATAAGGTACGAGCCGATAGGGTAAGAACGGGGGTCGAGGAACGATCCCCGTTCGCCCATGGCGGCAAGCGATTTTACAAGCTATGATGTAATATGAATCAAGGGCATGCAACACGAAGTCACTGGCCGAAGCACATGAGCAACCTATTCGTGTCGTGGATGTTTCCGCGCTAGAGTTAAGTGGGGTATGAATATGGCAATCGATCAAATTGGAAACTTAAGTCAGCCGCTGGCCGCCCAGGCGGATCCAGCCCTGAGGCAGGCTACCGCCAATGTCGTACCGCTTCCGGCGGATCGTTCGGGCGGGGCCGCGGCAGGCGCCCTTCTACAGTCACCGGTTTCTAGGCCAGCGGCTAAACCACCGGTTCCGGCGCATTCGGCGGAAGCGGGAAAGAACGGGCAAACGGCGGCTAAACAGCACGGTGATGGCGGCGTCGACGCAACTAAGCTTCACGACGCAGTTAAGTCGGCAAATCAATTTCTTCAGGCGATGTCCCGCAACCTATCATTTAGTATCGATAAAGATACGGGAAAGACGGTCGTCAAAGTTGTCGACGATACCACCAAGGAAGTCATCCGGCAAATTCCTTCCGCGGAGATGCTGGCGATTTCCAAGGCGCTGGATAAATTACAGGGCCTGCTGATTAAAGAGCACGCGTAGCCGCGATACACGTAAGAGGAGGCGAATATGGCTATCTCATCGCCAGGAATTGGGTCCAACCTGGACGTCAATAGCATCGTCAGCCAGTTAATGGCGATAGAGAAGCGTCCCTTGGGATTGCTGGCGCAGAAAGAGGCCAGCTTCCAGGCTAAGCTTTCCGCCTATGGGACGCTACAGGGCGCGCTTTCTACCTTTCAGTCGTCGGTCAACGCCCTGAGCAGCGTGTCGAAATACAATTCGCTGACGGCAACCGCGGCGGATACGACCGTTCTGGGGGCGACGGCCTCCAGTAGCGCCGTCGCCGGCCAATACTCGGTTGAAGTCCAGGCACTGGCCCAGTCGCAAAAAATTACCTCGGCCGGATTCGCCAGTACGAGCAGCGCTATCGGTACGGGCTCCTTGACGTTCGAGTTTGGTACGATCAGCGGCGGGACATTGACGAATGGCGTTTACAGCGGTGCGGCTTTCACGCTGAATCCGAATAAAGGGGCGAAAACCGTCACGATCGATGCGGCCCACGATTCCCTGGCGGGCGTCCGGGACGCCGTTAACGCCGCGAACATCGGCGTGACCGCGACCATCGTCAATGACGGCACGACCAACGGCAACAAGCTGGTTTTCACTTCGAGCGACACCGGCGTGGCCAACAGCCTCAAAATCAGCACGGTCGATGCTGGATTGTCCACCTATTTCGCCTACGATCCGGCAGGCACGCAGAACATGACCCAGGCGGTTCAGGCGCAGGACGCCAGTTTGGTCGTGGACGGCATCGGCATTACTAAATCCACCAATACCGTCACCGATGCAATTCAGGGCGTGACGCTGAATTTGCTCAAGACGAACACCGGCGCGCCGACTACGCTGACGGTGGCGCGGGATACCACGTCGATTACTTCGGCGGTGGGGGATTTCGTCAAGGCGTACAACGACATCAACAAATCCATCAGCGATCTTACGGCCTACAATGCGACCACGAAGAAGGGCGCGATTCTCCAAGGCGATTTCTCTACGCTGACGATTCAGCGCCGCATACGGCAAGCGCTCTCCAGCACCATCCAGAGCCTCAGCGGCGGTCAGACCAGCCTATCGAGTATTGGCGTTAGTTTCCAAAAAGATGGAACGCTGGCCTTGGACAGCACTAAGCTTCAGAGCGCCATCAGCGCGAACCCGGCCGACATCGCCGGACTTTTCGCCGCGACCGCGCGCGCGAGCGATAGCTTAGTCCAATATGTCAGCGCGGGCAGCGCCGCCCAGCCGGGAACTTACGCCGTCAACGTGACCCAATTGGCGGCGCAGGGATACGCCACCGGCGCTTCGGCGGTGGGCGCGTTAACGATAGACGCCACCAACGACACCCTCAGCGTGACGGTGGATGGCGTTGCCGCCACCATTACCCTCAACCAAGCAACCTACGCAACATCCGACCAGTTGGCGGCGGAAATCCAATCCAAGATCAATGGCGCCTCCGCCCTTTCGTCGGCCGGTATTTCAGTGAAGGTTACTCAGGCGGCGGGCGTGTTTACGATAACGTCGGATCGTTATGGGTCGGCGTCCAACGCCAGTGTTACCGGCGGTAATGGCATAACGAACCTAATGGGGGCCACCTATAGTTCCGGCTCGCCGACGTACAATATCGTGGGTAAGGATGTGGCGGGAACCATCAATGGAATTACGGCGACAGGCTCCGGTCAATATCTGACGGGAGCAAGCGGCACCGCGGTAGATGGGCTGAAACTTCAGATTAGCGGCGGCCTGACCGGGGATCGCGGCACGGTGACTTTTACTCAAGGCTATGCATATAAATTGGACCAGCTAGCGACGAGTTTGCTGTCCAGCAATGGGCCAATCAACAGCCGGACAGATGGGATTAACCGGTCAATTAACGATATTACGAAGCAGCGCGACGACTTTAACCGCCGGTTGGTGGACATCGAAGCGCGCTACCGGAGGCAATTCAGCGCCCTGGATGGTTTAATCGGCACGATGAACCAGACGAGTACTTATCTTGCGCAACAATTGGCCAACCTGCCAAAAATCGGTGGGGTCGCCTAAATAAAAATGCAGTGCGAACAGACGGAGAGCAGCTATGATGTATGAAGTGGCGGTCAATCATTACTCCCAGGTCGGCGTGGGAACGGGTGTCGCGGATGCGACGCCTCATCAGTTAATTGTCATGTTGCTGGAAGGGGCGTTGATTTCGGTTAATATCGCCAAGCTGCACATGGAGAAGAAAAGCGTCCAGGAAAAATGCGAAGCCATTTCCAGGGCGATGGCGATTATCGACGAAGGGCTGCGGGTCAGTCTGGACAAAACCGCTGGCGGCGAAATTGCGGAGAATCTGGATTCACTTTACGAATATATGAGTAATCAGTTGCTCATGGCGAATTTACACGACCAGACCAATTATCTCGATGAAGTGGTGCGATTGCTAACCGAAGTCAAGACGGCGTGGGAAGAAATCACGCCGGATAAGACAATGCCCGATGCTCCCGCGAAATACGCCGTAGCTGCTGGCGAAGCGCCGGCGCGCCGGGAGTCCCAAAGCTATGGCAAAGTCTGAAGCAAACAAAATTCTAGCGCTTTATCGAACGGCGCTGACCCTTTCCGAGGAGATGCGGTCGCTGGCGCGCGATTCTGAGTGGGACGCCTTAACGGCTAAGGAAACGGCGCGGAGAAACGTCATCGAGGAGCTGCGGCTAATCGATACGGCTGCACACACCGCCACGGAGTTCATTGACGCCAAACGCAGCTTGATTCAGGCTATTATGGTGTGCGACCGGGAAACGCAAGAATTGACTCGCCGCTGGTCGGCGGAATTGAAGGAAATCCTGGATGTCATGAACGCAAAAAAAAACTTCAGAAAACCTATGACGCCAATCGTTAAGTTTCAAGCTGGCTAATTAGGAGATGCACCATGCGGTCTTGGCCTCAAGCACGTGCTGCCGGCAATCCTTTTCCGCCCTGGGCGGTTGATGCTAGCGACTCGATTGGCGAGACGCCAGAACCCTCGCTGATTTATCCTGTACCTCCGGGCAACACCATTCGCCAATCTCCCCGGCGCGAGAAACAACCCTCTTCCCGCCACCGCACGCCGGATAAGCACAAAAGGCAACCCGCTGACGATGAATCGCACATCGACGAGTTTGCCTGATTACGCAACGGTGGCGGTTAGGGCGCCGTTTCTTCGTTGCGATTGTTCGTTTACCCGGTTTCTCCGATCGAAACACCTTCCGGCGAGTCTTTACGTGGAGCGTCATCGCTTGATGATTCCCCTTTTACCCGTCAAAATGAGATTGGCCTATTGCCTGGTTAGCAGAGGAAAATTTGCAGAATCTGGTTATTACCTGGAGGGAGCTGCTGGTTGCCGTTACCCTGGTGCTGGCGGTTTATATCGCCGAAATGCTTCTGTTGATGCGATCCAACCGCAAGCATGGCGCGAAGAAGGGTTGGTCGTTTAGCGGCGGCCGGGAGCAACGGCGAGAAACCGAATTGTTGTGGGAAAAGTTGGATCAACTATGGGGGGAAGTCAAGGAGCTCCGTGCGATGGTAGAACAGTTAAAATCCGATCAATCGCCGGCGTCTTCCTATTCTCGGGCGATTACCATGGCTCGCGAAGGGCGCGGCGCCAGTGAAATTGCTTCTGCTTGTGCGATTCCCCGCGGCGAAGCCGAGTTAATCACCACTCTTCACCGGACGAATTCCCATGATTCATAACGATGTATTGGCTCAGCTCCAGTTTCTCGTCAAGAATGCGGCGCCGCCGCTAGTCGAGGTTGCCGAGCATCCCGCCAATCTGCCCCAATGGATGCCCGGGCAGCGGCTGTCGGCTGCTGTGCTGGCTATGTTGCCCAACGGGCGCTTTCAAGTGCAGGTTTCGGATATGCTGTTGGATATGAACCTACCGCGGAACACCCAGCCCGGCGAAAAACTCGATTTGACCTTCGTTTCCAGTCAGCCGCGCCTCACCTTCGTGCTAACCCAGGATATGGCGGCGTCTCAAGGAAAGCCCGCGGTTAGCTTGAGCGAAGCGGCGAAGTTTCTTGGCGGGTTGCTGGACAAGTTGTCTCAGCTTAAGGGCGAACAGACTTCGCCACTGGCGAAAACAACGCCACTGTTGACTGGCGCTCCCCGGGATACTCAACAGCTGAGCCACTTGCTCCAGCAGACGTTATCTAAAAGCGGGTTATTTTACGAATCCCATCAAGCGCAATGGGTTGCGGGGCAACGGCCTCTGACGGAGTTGCTGCAAGAGCCGCAAGGCCGCTTGTCGCAAGCGTCTCATGCTCCTCAGCAACAGACGCCTCTGCCTAGTCAGGCGGCGGCGCAGCAGCCCGCCAAGGCGGACACCGCGACGGCGATGGCGGCGAAAGAGCTCGGCGCAGCGCATACGAGCAGGCCCGCCGCCGAATCGGTACATCCGCATACCTATCCACTGGTGCAACAGCAGCTGGGTATATTGGATGGACGGCAGTTGCTATGGCAAGGCCAAGTTTGGCCGGGCCAGGAGATGCGCTGGGAAATCGAGGAACGAGAAGCCCATCGGCAAGCGGGCGGCGAAGAAGAGGCGGTTAACTGGAAAACCACGTTGCGCTTGCAGATGCCTCGTTTAGGCAATGTAACGGCGACACTCGCGCTGGAGCCCCAGGGAGTTAAAGTACGGCTAGGTGTGGTGGAGAATACGATTCAGTCGCAAATGCGGCATGCCCAGCCCGCGTTAGACCAGGCGCTCGAGGCGGCGG
>DOVS01000271.1:6542-9723 GCA_003519965.1 Betaproteobacteria bacterium | reverse complement strand
CTTGATAAATCAAGCGGGCCGCCATGCCATCCGCCAAGGTTAAGAATTTAATCGCGGCCAGCGCCACATCCACTGGCTGCGCCACGGCGTCCCGATGAAACGGTGTGTCGGACCAGACGGTGAATTGGAAGTGGCGGACTTGGCGGCGAATTTCACGAATGCTGACGCCATGGACGCCCACTCGGGCGGCTAGGCCATGCGCGTCCGTCGGCAACGTAACCACCGCCCCGCTGCTGACGGTTCCCGGAATGTCCACCGCGATTAACGCCGCCAACGCTGTGGCGACGCTGCTTAAGGTGTCGCCGCCTTGCAGGGCGTAGACATAGGGCTGGCCGTTGGCCAGCACGACTGCGTTTTGCGGAACGGCGACCGCGCCGCCGACGGTCACGGTCTGGCCGCCGACCGTTAAAGTCAAGGCCGGCGGCGTGGTGCTCAGGGTTTGCCAATCCGCCGGGAAGCGGGTGGTGTTGCGCTCTTCATCGCGCGGGAAAACCGTGACATGGGTAACGCCCGCCGCCAGATCGGCGTCCAGCGACGCCGGCACCGGCCAACCCGCGTAAATCCGGCACGGCGCCCCCGCGGCGCTGGGCTGCGCCGTGCCGGCGGGATAAAGCGCTTGCGCCGCTACGGCGACTAAGGCGTTTTGCACATCGGATAAATCGGCCATGGTCAGACTTCCAGCCGCTCGCATAGGCACTGATAGCCTAGGGCGGTCCAATAAGCGGCGGCAATTTGGTAACGCGCGCCTTGATCGTCGACGATCACGTCGCGCTCGGCCACCGCGCCGTTGGGCAGGTTGAAGAAGATTCGCCATTGCGGCGCATTGGCGGCGTCGCCGGGCAATGTTTGCGCAAGTTTGCGCTTGGCTTTTATTTGCTGTATCGACGCCGCGACAGCAGACGCCACGGCGCTTTCCGCCGACGGCAGCAGCGCGCCGTAACTGACCGCGCCGACGCCGCCCGGCCCGTTGGGCCGAGTCACGGCGATGGTTCTGGGATAGACGAAGCTCATAGAATAATCCGGCGGTAAGGGTTTAGCATGGCGCGGATGTCCGCATCCAGCAGGGTGTCCGCGAACCGTTCGAGCATGGTGTCGCCGGCGCGCAGGATTTTCGTATTGCCAACCAGCGGCGCTTGAATCGCGGCGGTGATTAAATTGGCGCAGGCTTGTTTAACCGCGGCAGGCAGCGATGCATATTGCCAGCCGGCAACGAAGGTGACGCGCAAATCGCCGCCCGACAACGTCACGCCGTCCAGCCACACCCGGCCGTCCGCCTCGAAGCTAAAACCGGTCAGCGCTTGCCACGCGCCGGTAATGCGCTCTTCAACGCTAATCACTTGCACCACAGGCCAGTAAGAAACTTGCACATAACCATTCGTGGGCGATGGCGTCCGCTCCACCAGCGGCGCGCCCGTCTCGGTCATGGCGACGGGAACGCTAGCGCCGTCTACATCGTACAAACAGCCGGCCGGCCGTTGCAGAAAGCCGTCGATGGCCGTGCTGGCGGCGATCGCCTGGGCGGCGGTGGTCGTCGTTGGCAAGCCGTAGACAGTATATTCGGTAGGGTCTAGGTAAACGGGGTTCATGAATCTTTTTCCTTATCGCGCATGGCGCGCACGAACCGCGCCAGCATCGTGCCATGTCGAGAATCGCGCCGGCGGTATCCGTTGAACACGGCTTTCGCGTCGTGGAAACACGCCCCGCACTATCGGCGGAACGCGGCGCTTGCTCAAACGGAATGTCTACGGCGTGGCGTCCGGCCTTTCCGGTCAAAACGGAGCGGCCGCAAACAAAAACGCCCGGCGAGGGCGGCCGGGCGTTTGGTCTCAAGCAGAAAACCAGCGACAGAATCGTTGGCTTTTCTTGCGGATGGGCAATCAATAAAAAAAGCCGCGCTTCGCTTTTCCAGCAAAACCGCAGCCTATACATAATACTTCTACAGCGGTTCCGGGCGGCTGTCAAGCAGTTGATGCAAAATCATGGCCTGCTCCAGCACCGCAATCGTTTTATGATGCAATACATCCAGCATATCAAATGCTTGCTTGCGTAAATCCAGCGCAGTCGTCTTGCGGCAGGCAAGATCGTAACGAATCGCGGAGATGCCGATGCGTTCGCCGCAATAAGCGCGAACCAGCTTGGCGACACCCCGGCGGTAATACGCGCCGCTGCCCAACTGGCCGACGAGATAGGCGACCAAGGCGTCGATCCCCGCGGAATCCCGTCCGTACTGCACCGTCAGATAGGCGTTTTCGAGAGGATTCAACACCCGCTCGGCCAAGGAAAAAATTAACGCGGCCTGTGCATGGCGCTCGTAGCCGTTCAGGCCGGTCGCGCCGCCCTGGCTTCCGCCGTACGCTAGCGCGCTCAATTGCGTTCTCGCGACAATCGGCATTGCGCGGGTCAAATACGCCCAACGCAAGGCATGTTCGGCATTGCGAAAAATAGGCTGTTCGTTTCCTATCATACGGTGCTCCCGGAGAAAAATTTATGAAAACGCGCGTTGCCGCAAGGCAAAAGCAAGCCCGGAACTAACACCATTCTCCGAAAAGATCGCCTTGCCTGGCCGGCAATTGAACCGGATGAATCGACCGCCCGGTAATCGTACAGCGGCGTACCGGCGCTTGCTCTAAACGGCGCGCCGCTTTTAGCTCGTTTACCCGCCCCGCCACGGCGTTAATCTGAATTCCCGTGATGGCGACCAGCTCTTGCAGCGAGTAATCCCGTCCGGCGCGCATCGATCCCAGTAAGCGCGCTTGCTGGGTCTCCAGCCCGCCTTCGCGGCGAAGATACTGATAGGCTTCTAAACTACTGTCTGCGACAAAGACTTTCATGGCCTTGCTCCTTTCGTTTCGCTATTACCTTATATCGGCGGCGGCCGCCAAAAAATGGGCGTCCCCCTCCCCTTCATTCATGGTGGAAATTTCTCGCGCGCCATGCGCCAACACCCAGCATGGCCGTCTCGGCGGATTCCCGTGGCCGACGACACGACCGCGTCGTTTACTACCTCAGATAGTCGCGTTGTAGAACGGCGCAATAAGGCGGCGCCATTCCAATCGAAGAAAATGCGCATCCCGTCCTGCATCCCATCTCGCCGTTTGTTCATTTCGCGAACCCGGCTATTCATTGCCATCGCCCCGCCGGTGTTCTTGAAATACCCCATCCGGCGTCCGCGCACGCCCCC
>DOVS01000271.1:0-6523 GCA_003519965.1 Betaproteobacteria bacterium | reverse complement strand
TGCGCCTGCCCCTCAGATCGCCCAGACCCACCTTGTGGGAAATAGTCTCGGGAAACCGCCGAATAAACCACGCAGAACGGCTACCGCACCCGCGCCAGCAATGACTTCCCGCTCGGGGCCTAGCGATTGACCGCGCATGGAATTAAAACGCTCACGCCTGTTTCCACGCCGCTGTACCCGCATCCAACCTATCCGAATCCCTCTCGGCAAACACAATGCGTCCATCAGATACACCCCGCTAAACAGCATCCGGCGGACCTTTAGCCGATTCATCGCATGCATCCGGCTTAATCCGCTTGCGGTAACTTTCCCAGTCGAAAACCAGCAACCGCCCGCCGTTCTCCCGCAAACGGTCGAACGCCCGCTCGCCGAGCGCCTCGGTTAACGCCTCCTTCGCCAGATTGCTAATAACGAGCGTGGGACGAATATCCTCGTAGCGGCGATTAATCATCTCGAACAAAATAAGTTTTTCAGTATCCGAACCAAACTGAACCCCGACCTCATCGAGAATGAGTAAATCCGGATTAACGAAATGCTCGATGACTTCCCGCTCGGTACGCTCGCTATAACGGGAATAGGTCTCCTTGACACAACGCACCGCCGCCATTACCGAAGTAAATACAGCGCTATAGCCCTGCTGCATCACGGCGTTGGCGATCCCCGTCGCCAAATGCGTCTTGCCGGTGCCCGCGGCGCCGCAAAAAATCAACGACGTTCCCTCCCGCAGCCGGTGGGGGAAATGCGCGACATAATCGGCCGCCACCGCTAGCACTCGCTCTTGACCCTCCTGTTCCACGGCAAAATTACCGAGAGTTCGGCCATGAAACCGCCGAGGAATGCCCGCACGCCCAAAAAGCCGCAAAATCATGGCTTCACGCTGTTGGGCCAGGCGTTTCCTCTGCTGCCTGGCGCACTCATCCCGATGCCGCTCATCCCGGCACTGCGCGCACGCCGACCACCCCCAATGAAAGCGCTGCGCGGTGTAAACTCCATGCTTGGCGCAGGTTTGCACTTTCACCTCCAACGGATTAAAAACGTCCATCGGAAGCAACGCCTGCGTAATAATCTTGTTTTTCAAAATGTCCATGATTAAACCGGGGCGCCGCCTTAGCTAATCGTTTCTGCACAGGCGTCCCTTGTTGCCGCTGCGGATCAATGCGCCGCGCTTTGCCGTGCGCCGCCAATTCCTCCACAAACCCGCCGTAATACACAGGATTTGCCGGTGGTGAACCTCGTTTCGCATCAGCGGTGTCGCACGCGTGCCCTACTAAATCCATCGATAACTTGTGCGCGATCCATTGCCGAAACAATCCGGTCAATTTGATATTGCCTCGCACCTTGTGAGACGGAAATCCACGATGAATGAAAAACGCCTCCCACTCGGCAGGCGCTTGTGGAATGGATGGAGACACGGCGCGTTCGTTTTCTCCCACCGCGATGGATGGATGGGGAATGGAAGATGTGGCTGTGGTTGTCGATGCAATTGCAATGGCAATGGCTGGCGTATTGACGGGCGGTTGCACCGATGCCAATGTATGGCGTTTCTTTGCCGCAGCGCGGCGTTTCCCGCTTATATCCAGGGCTTTAGCAATTTCTTCATCCGCGCGCCTGTTGTGATAACCATCACCCTCCAAAATGAAAAATTGCTGAATAATGGTCAGCACCGCCTCCTTCTCTTCGTCCGCAACCGCTCTGCAAATTCGCTGCAATTGCTCCGCAATAGCAGGCAACGGTTTACGCGTTGCATAGTAATGATCGAGCAAGCGGCGGTAAGCGCCGTCTTCGACTAAGGAAAGATGGCCGGTATCCCGCATATAGTCACCGTAATACCAAGAAACCCACGCATTCACCATTTCGCCTCTTTCTCTATTTAAACGAGTTAAAATTGAATAGTTGCTTATATTTAGCCATTGCATGCTAAAGGCATAGCCTGCGCCGCTAAGCCACCGCACAGAGCACATTCATTTTTAATACTTATATTCAATCGGTTGTAATAACAACTCTGTCAGCTATACTTAGCGAAATTATCCGAATAATGGCAATCGCCTTATCCTGTACAATAGGAACGATCCCGCCGCGATCCGCCCCGTGGAACGGAGCCGCTTTGTGTAACTTTTACGTCAAGAGCGCGTTCTGCGGTAATACGGATTTTCCCGACCATTTATTGGTCGATGACTTCCCGAACGGCTCAAGCTGCTGCACATGGACAGCAAATAATGAAGCAAACAAAAGTATTTCTATTTTCAAAATGAGCCTACATAATAGTATGACTAGTTAATGCAGCCAATAGAAAAACTATTTATATTTAATAGCTGAACTTTTAGTGCAATGAAAACCAATTTCGAACAATGGCAGATCGACGATGCGGCCCGCCTAAAGCTGCTTTTTAAGGCGCGCGCCCGGCTATCGCAGGAAGACTTTGGCGCGGCGCATGGCATCGGTTCGCAAGGCATGGTCTGGCAATATTTAAACGCCAGAAGCCCGCTGAATCTTGCCGCCGCGATTAAATTTGCCCGAGGATTAGAAGTGGGCGTCGCCGATTTTAGCCCGACGCTGGCGAAAGAATTGGAACCGGCCATCGCCACACCGTCCGCAACGGAACCGGCGCTTCCTGTAAACGTCGGTCACGCCGCCACAGACACCCGGCGCGTTCCAGTCATCTCTTTTGTTCAAGCCGGCAACCCTATGGAGGCAATAGATTCCTATGCCGCCGGGGCGGGAATGGAAGATATCTTTACCGATCTAGACGTCGGTCAATACGCGTTTTCTTTGATTATCAAGGGGAACTCAATGGAGCCCGATTTCAAAGAAGGCGATAAGGTTATCATCGATCCAGACGTTAATCCGGCGCCGGGGGATTTTGTTGTCGCTAAATGCAACGGGGATGAAACCACATTTAAAAAATACCGCCCTCGCGGTATTAACGAAGAAGGGCGGGACGTATTTGAATTAGTGCCGCTGAATGAAGACTACGCCATTATCCGATCAGACCGCGTGCCAACTCAGGTGATTGGCACAATGGTCGAACACCGGCGATATCGGAGACGCTAGCATACTGGAAAATTAAGGTGCGTAATCGCAGCATATCCGCGCGTACATTTCCATTATCGACCGTTAACGGTCATACGGCGCCGCGCCTCCACGTAGAGAGCCTCCCGCGCTGATTACGGAATTTCCTGCGTGCGATAGCGCTTCAAAATCATATTCATGCCCGGTGACAAGCTCACCTATTGCGTGAAGCCTTCTATCGAGCCGAATAAAAATTCGGCAATGATGTGCGGCGGTTATTCGCGGCATGCACGCTTAGCAAAGACTCGCGCCTTCTATCCCCTTAACTAGTTCAAACCGCCAAACCGGGTACGACGACGAAATAGGCGTTGAGCATGTAAAGGCCGGAGAGGATCAGCAGAATCCCGCCGATGACTTCAAAGACCTTGTGAAATCGGCTCAACCCCGACAGGTTTTCCAGCCAGTCGACGGCCATCGCGCCGAGCAAGATCGGCATCGCCCGCCCCAAGGCGAATGCCAACAGCAGTGCCACGCCGAAGCTGAGGGAGCCGGTACTGGCTGCAACACCAAGCAGAACAATGAGCGCCGATGTACAGAAAGGACAGATCGCCACAGAGAACGGCATGCCCAGCACAAATGCGCCCCACATGCCCGTTATAGGTTTTGCCCGCATGCGCAACGCCGGCAGAGGCAGGCGCAGCCATCCCGGCCAGATCAAACCCAGCACGATCAATACAGGGCCAAGCACAAGCCCTCACGCGCGTCCAAGCAGGTGCTGGACCCAGCTGCCACCCAAGCTGGCCGCCAGGCCCAAAACCACATGGGTGAAAATCATGCCCAAGACGAAGAGGCCGCCGTAGAGCGTCGCTTGGCGCGGAGACCGCGATGTCTTCACATAAGCGAGTGATACCGGAATCGCGCCGACCTGATCCACAGTGCTCCGAATCCGGCCTGAGTATTGCCTGGCGCAGTGTCTCGACGTCCATCAGCGAGACTCCAGGCTAGCTAACAGGGTGCGGAATTACTCGGACGTCGGCAGCGACGGAGGCGGTATTTCAGCGTCAAGCAGGAATCCCGGATTCCAATCCTACAGGCCACGCCCCCGCCGACAGGGTTATTCATACGGTTGAATGTCTCGCCGCGATTACCGCATAATGAAGGGAACCTTATGATGGCACTGGCACTCTACTATGCCAGGCTTGACAATATTGACTGAGCAATATTAACGTACTATTCTAGTGTTTGTTTGAATAAAAGAACATGGACGGCGCGGACGTATCCGGTTTCTTCTCCGCTTCCGTCGTCATGTAATTATGGGCGACTTCACTGTGGCGGGTGAAGCCTAATGGTGAGTTTGCATCGTCCTGCAATGCAATCTGCACTGGATAGCTGGTGAACCTCAGAGTGACATTGTGTTCATGTAATGGAAGCGGCGAGAGGCGAATTTCAGCAGGAATATTCTTCCTGCTCCAAGCCATTGCTTTGCTCTCAGCTTTCGTCACCGGCGCAGTTCGCGCGGCCGAAACGAAGCACGAAATCAACCCGAAAAACGGTATCGAAACATGGGAAGTTCGGGACCAGGGCGTGTTCCTGAGCCTGACTCAAATGACCCCCGATCAGGCAGAAGCTTTTTTTCTGGCGCGAGGATTTCATCAAAAATCCGCCAAGAAATATGCCTCCGCCTGTGTTTTCGAAACCATTTTCCGTAACGAATCGGCTCCCGCCGCCGTTTCATCTAATCTCGCAGACTGGCGTATTATCACGCCGCAGGGTGAGCGGCATCTCAAACTTGAGGCGGACTGGGATCGCCAATGGAAAGCGGACGGCGTATCCGAACCCGCACGTATCGCTTTTCGCTGGTCGCAGTTTCCGACAAAGCAACGCTTCGAACCCGGGGACTGGAACCAGGGCATGACCACCTTTGGGCTGCCAAGAAATAGCCAATTTAACTTGATATTTAAATGGACAGTAAAAGGAGTGTCGCATGAAAGCATGCTTTCCGGCGTCAGATGCGCGCCTGACAATGATTCTCGGTAGGCTGTTGCTGGGTTGCCTGGTTGGCTTGGCCCTGTTTGCAAATGAGGCGGTCGCGAGTGAGCCACAAACCCTGACGCGGGTGGCGGGCATGCCGCTAGCCAAGGATTTTTCTCTTAAGGATATGAACGGGAAATCGTATCGGCTATCCGATTTTAGAGGCAAGGTCGTTTTGGTCAACTTCTGGGCGACCTGGTGCCCCCCTTGCAGAGAGGAGCTACCATCCCTGGAACGGTTGTGGAAAATGCTCAACCACAAAAAATTCGAAATTCTGGCGGTCAACCTGGGACAAGGTCCCGACGCCATCTTCGGATTTACCGGCGCCTTGAATCCCGCCCTCACGTTCCCCATTCTGCTGGACCGCAGTACAGCGGTCTTCAAGTCCTGGTCTGGAATGGCCATTCCCACCACGTTTGTTGTCAACCAGGAGGGGCGGATCGTTTATCGCGCAGTCGGTGGAAGGCGATACGATGACCCTCATATAGTCAAGCAAATCAAGACACTTGCCACCACCGGTAAGTGACCGCTGCGGGAATTAAGGGATACGCACGACCCTATTCGCCGGTACGCGCTAAAAACCCGATAATCTCGCCTTGCGATGCGCCTAACCATTTCCGAACCTATACCGCGTGGGGTATGACGATGCGCGCATTGCCGCGAATAAAACTAAAAACCCCGCCTATCCCCGCTATTCCGCTAACAGTTTTAACTCGAATCATTCACTGACGCCGAGATGCGCGTGGTCGTGGGAAGCTGTTGTGGCTGTACCGCCCATCGCGCCCATGTCATCATCTGGTGGTGCTTTAGCGACAATCTCCTTGTATTGTGCAGGTGTCATGCTCGGCAGTTTTCGCAGAAAGGCGACCATACTCCAGATCGTCGCGTCGTCGTGGCTCATTCCCCATGCCGGCATCGCACTCATCTTGAGGCCGTGCTTGATTACCCAAAACGCCTTACGCGGATCTATGTTAACCTTGCTTAGATTGGGTGGCTGTGGATATAGCCCAAGACGGAGTTCGGAATCCTTCGTTCCAGGCGCCAGATGACAGCGGATGCACATCGCGGCGTACTGGCCAGCACCCTTAAGGATCAGCTGCGGGTCATCGAGATTGGTGGGCAGCGTAATGGTAGCGGCATGATGCGCGACGGAACGTTCACGCGCGGTCTGCAACAGCGCGTAGGTGATTTTCCAGTGCGGGCTGTCGGCGCCAGGATTATACATGCCTGACCACGCAAATACGCCGACGCCAAGTGCGAATGTCAGCAGTAGAACTAGCACCGTTTTTATGTATTTCATGATTTTCTACTCCAAATAATATGCCAAGGTTATCGATGCGTATTTCAAAGTGCCCGATCCTGTAAATCATTCTGTGTAACGGCCCTGCTCAAAGGTAATCGCTCGAGCGATCTTCGAGCTTGATCATACAAACGCTTTAAAGGCGTTTTCCAATTCATCATGGGCATTGTCCATTTTTTTGAG
>DOVS01000322.1 GCA_003519965.1 Betaproteobacteria bacterium | reverse complement strand
TATTCTGTCGCCGGCCAATGGCGAACCGATTATCGTGCCGTCTCAAGATATCGTGCTGGGACTCTACTATATGACGCGCGAGAAAATTAACGCGCGCGGCGAAGGCATGCTGTTGGCCGATGTGGTCGAGGTCGAACGCGCCTATGAAAGCGGCCAAGTCGATCTGCACGCCAAGGTAGCGGTGCGGATCAAGGAATACGATGTTTCCACGGACGGCGAGAAGTGCGCGAAGCTAACGCGTTACCAAACGACCGTGGGACGGGCGTTGCTGTCGCGATTGTTGCCGCCGGGCATGCCCTACGCGCTAATCGATAAGCCGCTGAAGAAAAAAGAAATATCAAAATTAATCAATGCCAGCTTCCGCCGGGTCGGCATTCGCGAGACGGTGATTTTGGCCGACAAACTGATGTATACCGGTTTTGCCTTTGCCGCGCGCGCGGGTATTTCTATTTGTGTCGACGACATGCTCGTGCCGACGCAGAAAGAAGTGCTAATCGACGCCGCCGAGAAAGAAGTGAAGGAGATCGAAACCCAGTACGCTTCCGGTTTGGTCACCCAGGGCGAGCGCTATAACAAGGTGGTCGACATCTGGGGCCGTTGCGGCGACGTGGTGGCTAAGGCAATGATGGAGCAGTTGGGCAGCGAGCAAGTGGTTGACCGCGAAGGCCAACAAGTCAAGCAAGAATCGTTTAATTCCATCTACATGATGGCGGACTCCGGCGCCCGGGGCTCCGCGGCGCAGATTCGCCAGTTAGCCGGCATGCGCGGCCTGATGGCGAAGCCTGACGGCTCCATTATCGAAACACCGATTACCGCAAATTTCCGCGAAGGGCTGAACGTGCTGCAATACTTCATCTCGACGCACGGCGCGCGCAAAGGCCTGGCCGATACTGCGTTGAAGACGGCGAACTCCGGTTATTTAACGCGTCGTCTGGTGGACGTCACTCAAGATTTGGTGGTGATCCAAGAAGATTGCGGCACATCCGACGGCGTGGCGGTGAAGGCCTTGGTCGAGGGCGGCGAAATTATCGAACCGTTGCGTGATCGTATTCTCGGCCGGGTTCCCGCAGTGGATGTCATCAATTTGGAAACCCAGGAGACCGTGTTCGAAGCCGGCGCCCTGTTGGATGAGGATGCCGTGGAACAGATCGAGTTACTCGGCATCGATGAGGTCAAAGTGCGTACCGCGCTAACCTGCGAAACGCGCTATGGCCTGTGCGCTAAGTGCTATGGCCGCGATTTGGGGCTGGGGCATCTGGTGAACGTGGGCGAGGCGGTTGGTGTGATTGCGGCCCAATCCATCGGCGAGCCGGGAACTCAGCTCACTATGCGGACGTTCCATATCGGTGGCGCGGCGTCGCGGGCGGCGGTGACCAGTCAGATTGAAACCAAATCCAATGGTATTGCGCGTTTTAGCGCGGTGATGCGTTATATCACCAACGCGAAGGGCGAGCAGGTAGCGATTTCCCGTAGTGGCGAAGTCATTATTCAGGACGATAGCGGCCGCGAGCGCGAACGCCATAAAGTGCCTTACGGCGCGACGTTAATGGCGGCCGAGGGTGCAGTCATCAAAGCGGGCCAAGTCATCGCGATGTGGGATCCCCATACCCGGCCGATGATTACCGAGTATGGCGGCAAGATACGCTTCGAGAATGTCGAGGAGGGGGTGACCGTCGCCAGTCAAATCGACGAGGTGACCGGATTGTCCACCTTAGTCGTTATCGATCCCAAACATCGTGGCGCGGCCCAAACAAAGGGCTTGCGTCCGCAAGTGAAGTTCCTCGACGAAAACGGCGAGGAAGTGAAGCTAGTGGGAAGCGACCAGCCGGTGAACATCACCTTCCAGGTGGGGTCGATTATTACCGTCAAGGATGGTCAGCAAGCCAGCGTGGGCGACGTATTGGCGCGGATTCCCCAGGAAACCTCGAAGACACGCGATATTACCGGCGGTTTGCCGCGGGTGGCGGAGCTGTTCGAGGCGCGTTCGCCGAAGGATGCCGGGTTGCTCGCCGAGGTGACGGGAACCGTCTCGTTCGGTAAGGACACCAAGGGCAAGCAACGGCTGGTGATTACCGATATGGAGGGGGTTTCCCACGAATACCTCATTCCCAAGGACAAGCACGTGACGGTTCACGACGGACAAATCGTGAATAAGGGCGAGGCTATTGTCGATGGTCCAGCGGAGCCTCACGACATCCTCCGGCTGCTCGGCGTCGAAGCGCTGGCGCGCTACATCACCGACGAGGTGCAGGATGTCTACCGGCTGCAAGGGGTGAAAATCAACGACAAGCATATCGAAGTGATCGTTCGTCAAATGCTGCGCCGGGTGACTATCTCGGATCCGGGCGATACCCGTTTTATCCTCGGCGAGCATGTGGAGCGCGCCGATGTGCTGGAAGAAAATGCGCGTCTTCTGGGAGAAGACAAGCAGCCGGCGACGTTCGAGTACATGCTGCTGGGGATTACCAAAGCCTCCTTGGCGACCGACTCGTTCATCTCGGCGGCCTCCTTTCAGGAGACGACGCGAGTACTGACCGAAGCGGCCATTATGTGCAAGCGCGATGAACTGCGCGGCCTCAAGGAAAACGTCATTGTCGGCCGCTTGATTCCCGCGGGTACAGGGCTTGCGTATCACAATATCCGGCGCAAGCAAAGTGAGGGTGTGGATTTGGCCGAAGCGCGTGAAATCGAGGAAGAATCCCCCGAGGAAACCCCGGAGCTTAATGGATAAGCTTGACATGCGGTGGATATGTCAATAAAATCCACTGTCTTTTTTGCTGGTGGCCGGTTTGCCGTAGCGCCGCCTTATTAATTTTAGGACTTAAGTAAAATGCCAACGATTAACCAGTTAGTGCGCAAACCCCGCGCCGCAAAACGCGCCAAGAGCAAGGTGCCTGCGTTGGAGGCGAGCCCTCAAAAACGCGGGGTCTGTACGCGCGTTTATACGACGACGCCGAAAAAGCCGAACTCAGCGTTGCGTAAGGTTGCGCGTGTTAGGCTGACCAATGGTTTCGAGGTGAGCAGTTATATCGGCGGCGAAGGGCATAACTTACAGGAACACTCGGTGGTGCTGATTNNATTCGCGGCGGCCGGGTCAAGGATTTGCCGGGCGTCCGCTATCATACGGTTCGCGGCAGTTTGGATACGGCGGGCGTCAAAGACCGCAAGCAAGGGCGCTCTAAGTACGGCGCCAAGCGGCCGAAAGCGGCTTAACCTACATAAAAGCAGTCTCCTGCTGGAGAGTTTAAGGGAATCATATGCCAAGACGTAGAGAAGTACCCAAGCGGATTATTCTGCCGGACCCGAAATATGGAAGCCAAGAGTTGGCCAAGTTCATGAACGTCATTATGCTGAGCGGCAAGAAAGCCGTCGCCGAGCGGATATTGTACGGCGCCTTCGATCAGATTTCCAAAAAGACCGGTAAAGATCCGATGGAAGTCTTTACGCAAGCGCTGGGTAACGTGCGGCCGGTGGTCGAGGTGAAGAGCCGCCGTGTGGGCGGCGCTAACTATCAGGTGCCGGTGGAGGTTCGCCCGTCGCGCCGCAGTGCATTGGCGATGCGTTGGCTTCGGGAAGCGGCGCACAAGCGGGGCGAAAAATCCATGGGAAATCGTCTGGCGGGAGAGCTGTTGGACGCGGCGGAAGGCCGGGGCGGCGCGATGAAAAAGCGCGACGACGTACATCGTATGGCGGAAGCGAACAAAGCATTCTCTCACTT
>DOVS01000141.1 GCA_003519965.1 Betaproteobacteria bacterium | reverse complement strand
CCTTTTCCGAGGTCATGAACACTCGGTCCAGCCGAAGCATGCGGCCGAACATCGGGGTATCGAAGACTTCCATTTCCTGGAAGCGGGTATGGCCGTATTCCACCGCCTCGCTAGCGCGCAGATAGTAACCGTAATTTTCGTTGAGACGCTCAATTACATAGCGAGAGGAATGAGCTTTGTCCATGGTGCGCTATTCCCGGTTTACCGAACGGATGTGGGGATTGACGGGGTGAAAGGTTTCCACCAGGGCGTTGAACAGCTTTCGCGCTTTGGGACGGTTGTTGCTGGTGTAGTTACACACATAAACGTCCAGGGTCACATAGTCTTTTTCCGGCCAGGTATGGATGGCCAAATGCGACTCGGCCAACACGACAGTACCGGTTACGCCGCCATCTTGGCCGAACTGATGGAAGTAGTCGCCGACAATGGTTAGTCCTGCTTGCTCCACCAACCGAATACAATGCGCGCGTAGATGCGCCGCGTCGAAAAAATAGCGCTCGTCCGCCCGGCATTGATACAGATCGCCAATTAAGTGAAGACCAATATCCGCTTTTTCAGGGCGAAAATCAACCACTGGATTAAGCGCCATCGTTTTACCCTCCTTACGATGCTCTTACAAGGGAGCAACAAACGACTGCGACGGGGGCTGCAAGCGCCCCGTCGCCCCAGCGCGGAACCGCGACGGTTCATCACGCCAAAACGCAAGAAACCCTGTCCGCTGCGCCTGAAGCTCGCGACAGGGTTTCTTACCGGCGGCTGTCGGGGCGTTCGCCCTTCATTCAGCCAATGAGTGACCAAACAGTGTAAGCTGTGGCCGTTTTCATCCCGCGCCCGCGATAGGCAAAGCCTCTCCGAGCGCCAGAAAAACGGGAGATTCTATCCGCTGATCGCAAGGATGTCAATGTGGGCTGGCTGTGCGGGTGGCGAACCGGGATAGCCTCTGGCGGCGGCCGTGCTACCATGGAATTATTCGCGGTAGGCGGGCCCAACCAACGGCAAGGAGCGGATGAAATGTCCACGGAATGGATCGATCGCGTCGTAGGCCGCGCCGCCGAGGTGGTGCTGGGAAAGGAACGTCAGCTTCGCCTAGCGCTGGCGTGTTTGCTGGCGCGCGGTCATTTGTTAATCGAAGATTTGCCCGGAGTGGGCAAGACGACCCTGGCCCATGTGATGGCCCATGTGCTGGGATTACAATTCCATCGCATCCAATTCACCAGCGATTTGCTGCCGGCGGATATTATCGGCGTATCGGTATTCGACCGGCAGAGCAGCGCGTTTAAGTTCCATCCCGGCCCGGTTTTCGCCCAGGTGATTTTGGCCGACGAAATCAACCGTGCAACGCCAAAGACGCAAAGCGCGCTGCTAGAAGCGATGGAGGAACGTCAAGTAACGGCGGAAGGGGAAACGCGGCCGTTGCCCGCACCGTTCTTTGTGATTGCGACCCAGAACCCGGCGTACCAAATCGGCACTTTTCCCCTGCCGGAATCCCAGCTCGACCGCTTCTTGATGCGCATCGCTCTCGGTTATCCCGGTCATCGCGCCGAGCGCGCCCTGCTTCAAGGGGAAGACCGGCGTCGACTCATCGAACGGCTGGAGCCTTGTCTCGATATGGCGCAATTACAGGCGTTGCAGCAAGCCGTGGAGCGAGTGCATGTCTCCGACGCGCTGCTCGACTATGTACAGGCGCTGGTGGCGTTTACGCGCGAGTCGCCCACGTTTCGCACGGGGTTGTCGCCACGGGCGGCGCTTTCCTTGTTGCGTTGCGCCCGCGCCTGGGCGCTGATGGCGGGACGGGAATTTGTCGCACCGGAGGATATTCAGGCCGTGCTGCCGGAGATCGCTGTCCATCGCTTGCATCCCGCTGCGCGCACCGGCGCGTTGACCGCCGATGAAATCGCGGCGCAATTGCTGGCGGTGCCCATTCCCTAACCCATGGCGTTCCGTCCCTTCCAAGCTTGGCTGGAAGCGCGTTTGCCACGGGGCAGCGAGATGACTCTTGGCCATCGCACCGTGTATATCTTGCCTACCCGCCATGGCCTGATGTTTGGGGTGATGCTGGCGGTGATGTGGGTCGGCTCGATCAATTACAGTTTGAGCTTGGGTTTCGCCTTTACCTTTTTACTCGGCAGCCTCGCCATCGTCTCCATTTTTCACACCTACAGAAATTTAGTCGGCCTCACGCTGCGTCCCGGCAAGGTGGAGCCGGTATTTTCCGGTCAGATGGCGGTATTTCACATTTGCCTGCATAGCCGAGAGGGCGCGTCGCGGCCGGCGCTAGTGCTGCAATGGGAAGGCCGGCCGCCCGTCGCGGTCGACTTGCCGCCGGCGGGCGAATGTCTGGCGTTGCCATTGCCGGCGCCGCAGCGTGGTTTGCTGCGGCCCGGGCGTTTGCACCTGTTTACCCAATTCCCGTTGGGCCTGTTTCGGGCGTGGGCCTGGGCGGCGCCGGATATGGCCTGCTTGGTTTATCCGCAACCCGCGGGGGAAGGCGCGCCGCCGCCGCCTTTCGGCGGGGAAACCGATGCAGGAGGACGGCCGGATGGGGCGGGCCGCGATGATTTCAGCGGGTTGCGCGGTTACCGCCCGGGCGATTCGCCGCGTCATGTGGCGTGGAAAGCGGTCGCACGGGACGATACGCTGCTGATCAAGGAGTTTTCCGGTGAACGGGGCGGCGTGGCGTGGTTGGAATGGACGCAACTGGCGCCGTTCGATACTGAAACCCGTTTGTCCTGTCTGGCTCGCTGGGTGATCGACGCAGAGCGCGCCGGCGGCGATTATGGTTTGCGATTGCCTGGTCAGGAGATCGCGCCCGCCAGCGGCGAGCGCCATCGGGAGAGATGTCTGGCGGCGTTGGCGTTATTCGGCGAGAGAGCGCAATGAGCGGCGCCAGCCCGTTGACGCCCTCTTCGCGCACAACCGGCTGGTTGCTGGCGGCGCTGGCCGTGGCGGTGCTGCCGCATGCGTCGCACCTGCCGTTGTGGGCGACCGGATTGACAATGGCGCTGTTTGCATGGCGCGCCATCGCGTTGCGCCGTCCGCTGCCGTTGCCGAGGAAATGGTTGTTGCCTGCGCTGGTTATTGTTAGTGCGGTGGGCGTATTGGCGAGCTACGGCACTTTATTCGGCCGCGACGCCGGGGTTGCGCTGTTGACGTTGATGCTGGGCCTTAAGCTGATGGAAATGCGCGGTTACCGCGACCGTTTTATTCTGATATTGCTCGGTTATTTCCTGATCATTACCCATTTTCTCTATTCCCAACGCTTGTGGATGGGCGCGTATCTTTTCACCGCAGCGTTATTGATGACCGCCGCCTTGATTGGCGTCAATCACCCGCTGCCGTCGCGCCGCTTCTCCCAAAACCTGCGCCTGGCGGGAACGCTGCTAGCTCAGGCGATACCGCTCATGCTGGTGCTGTTTATCTTGTTTCCCCGCATCTCCGGCCCATTGTGGCGTGTGCCGACAGATGCGGGCAGCGGCGTGAGCGGCCTAAGCGACACCATGTCGCCGGGCAGCATTAGCCAACTGAGTTTATCCAATGCGGTGGCTTTCCGGGTGAAGTTCGATGGCAAGCCGCCGCCCGCTAAGCAGCTTTACTGGCGCGGTCCCGTATTGTGGTATACCAACGGGCGCAGTTGGCGTGTCGGTTATCCGCCGCCGGCGCGCCCGGTTCGCTATCAGGGTTTCGGCAAGGCGGTGAAGTATCAGGTGATCCTAGAGCCGGATGGGCGCAAGTGGCTGTTCGCACTAGATTTACCGGCGAGCGTGCCGACAAACGCAATGCTGCGCCCAGATTATTTATTGATGCGCGCTGCGCCGGTAGAGCGGCGGTTGCGTTACGTCATGACGTCGTACTTGCATTACCGTACCGAGGGCGCCACGCCCGCGGAATTGCATCGGGCGCTGCAACTGCCGCCGGCGGCTAATCCGCGGACTCGCCGGCTGGCCGCCGCCTGGCGCGCCGAGGCGCCCGATAACGCCGTGCTTGTTGCGCAAGCGCTAGCGTACTACCGGCGTCATCATTTCGTTTATACCCTGTCGCCGCCCGCCTTGCCCGGCCCTAATCCGGTAGACCGCTTCCTATTTAATAGCCGGCGCGGTTTTTGCGAACATTTTGCCGCCAGCTTTGTAACCTTGATGCGCGCCGCCGGCATTCCGGCGCGGGTGGTGACGGGTTATCAGGGGGGGGAATACAATCCGCTAGGACATTATTGGGTCGTGCGCCAGTCGGACGCTCACGCCTGGGCCGAAGTGTGGCTGAAAGGCCGCGGATGGGTGCGGGAGGACCCCACCGCGATGGTTTCTCCGGATCGTGTCGAGTCCGGTATTCAGTCGGCGCTGCCCGCCGCCGCTGCGTTGCCGGGCGGGTTCGGCGAGGGCGGCGCTTGGCTGCGCGATCTGCGTTACGGCTGGGATTTTATTAACGGCGGTTGGAATCTGTGGGTGCTGGGTTATTCCCAGCAGCGGCAACTGCAATTGCTTGCCCGCTTGGGTTTGAGCGGTTGGGCGGAGATGGCGCTGGCATTGTTCGCCGGCGGCGGTGGCTTGCTGTTGTTGACCGCTGCGTTTTTGCTGCGAGGGCGGCGCTGGCGGCGCGCCGATCCGGTAACGGCGGCCTATCGCCGGTTTTGCATACGGCTGGCGCGGGCGGCGGTGGTAAGAGGGCCGAGCGAAGGGCCGCTGGACTTTGCTCGGCGGGCGGCGCGGCGGCTACCCGCCGCGGCGAGCGAGATTCACCGGATTAGCGCGCTCTATACCATGTTGCGCTATGGCCGGACGCGGCCGTTGGCGCAAGTCGCGGAGCTGCGGCGCCGGGCGCGCCGCTTCAGTGCGCCGTCAGCTTGAGCGCCTCGTTACCGTCCCAAGCGCAACCGTTGGCGTCGCAGCGGAGATAGCCGCCGGGGTAATCGTCCCAACTGGGCAGCACCCAGCGTTCGCAGTCGCGGTCGTCGATCCGGTGGATATGTCGTGCGGGGCGATGGGTGTGGCCATGGATCAGGCGGTGGCAGCGATGGCGGCGCAACGCCTCGCCGATGGCTTGCGGCGCTACATCGGTAGCCGCCGCTGCTTTTTGTCCCTTCGCGTGCATACTGTGGCGGCGCAGCGTTTCGATTTCCGCTTTGCGCTGAGTTAATGGGCGGGCAAGGAATTCCCTTTGCCAGGCCGGGCGGCGGACGGTTGCGCGGAATTGCTGATAATCCCGGTCCAGGGTGCAGAATGCATCGCCATGGCTGAGCAAGGT
>DOVS01000117.1 GCA_003519965.1 Betaproteobacteria bacterium | reverse complement strand
TTGCCCGCTCGATATCTTCCTCGGTGATGGGGGCTTCTCCGTTCGCGCCACGGGCGACATTGAAGCTGTTCATGCGGGTGGTGATTGCATCTCGCGGCATGACGGCGGTGGAGATGGTGGGGTGTTCCCGGGGTTGTGCGACCTCGCCCCACGCGACGCCAACCGCGCTGATATTGTCGCTGTTTTCGCCTGCGCGAAATTCGGCGTGGTCCATCATTTCGTGCATCGCCCGTTCAATGGGGTAGGCGTCGATGATCGAGGCGATCTCGTTGGCCGACAGCATACTCCATAGTCCGTCGCTGCATAACAACAGGGCGTCGCCGTCAAGCAGCGGTATTTTTTTCGACAGCGTGACTTCCGGCGAATAATCGCCGCCCAGGCAATTGTAGATTTTGTTGCGTTCGGGATGGGTCGCCATTTGGGCTTCGCTGATACGTCCCTGGTCGAATAAACGTTGTACCACCGAATGGTCCTGGGTGCGGTCTAGCGGTTTGCCTTGACGGAAGAAATACAGGCGCGAATCGCCCACGTGGGCCCAATAGGCAGTGTCGTGCTGAATAATGCAGGCGACACAGGTGGTGCGGGGGGAATCGGCAAGCCGGTGGTCTTCGGTATAGTTAAGAATTGCCTCGTGCGCCCGGTGCATGGTGATCTTAAGGAAGCGGAACGGGTCGTCGAGAATAGGATGCGCATTTTGATTAAAATGCTCGGCCAGCAGTTGCACCGCGATTTGCGCGGCGACTTCGCCATGGATATGCCCGCCCATCCCATCGGCGACGGCGAGGAGTAGGGCGTGGCGGCTATAGGAGTAGGCCACCCGGTCCTGATTATATTTGCGGCCCCCCTGACGGCTGGCCTGAAAGATGGAAAATTTCATCGGTGATGTCAGCGGCGTTCGCCGCTAAAAGTTAGATTCTTCGTTTCGCCCAAGCCTCGCGGAGACTCTCCAGCCAGGACGGCTTATCTAATGGGATGGACGTATCCATTAGCGTTTTTTGCAGGGCGAACACGCTTTGCGGACGCCGCATGTGGTCCAATTGCAGACACTGGTCGATAATACCCAACAATTGCTCGGTATATTGACCTCTCCAGGTTTTTTTCGCCGGTACGTACTTATCCACCACCGTCCGCGCATCCGCCGCCTGTGGCGCATAGCTAGCCAGGCAGGCGAAAATGCTGGCGCCGATGCTGTAAATATCGCTCCACGGCCCGAGGATTTCCCGTGCGCCGTATTGTTCCGGGGCGGCGAAGCCCGGTGTGTACATGGGGGTCAGCATCGGTTTTTCGCTGGCCAGTGTTTGCCGCGCCGCGCCGAAATCGAGCAGTACCGGCGAACCATCGAGACGAATATAAATATTAGCGGGTTTAATATCGAGGTGCAGCAGTTTGTGGGTATGTACTTCCCGCAGGCCGTTGAGCAGCGAGGAGAACACCCGCCGGATGAAATTTTCGGTAATGTCCTGGCGCTGATTCTGAATGAGCTTTTGCAGCGTCTTACCGCGCTCGTATTGCATAACTAGGTAGACGGTGTCGTTGGCGCGGAAGAAATTCACCACGCGCACGACGTTCGGGTGATTGATTTTAGCCAAGGCGCGGCCTTCCTCGAAAAAGCATTTCATGCCGTAGCGGAATCCGGCCAGGTTGTCGGCCGAGGTGGCGAGCACCATGGCGCCATCCTCTCGCGCCGCCAGCGCGCTGGGAAGATATTCTTTAATGGCGAACGGCTCCTCGCCCTCGTTATAGGCGAGGTAGACTAGACCAAACCCGCCTTGGCTCAGCACCTTGGCGATACGGTAATTATGTAGTTGATAGCCGACCGGTAAGGCTAGACTGGATTGTATTGGCATCGACCTTGCAGCTATAGTATTTTATTCTCTCTAGGAACCGTATGTAAGTTGCAGCGACGCGCGCGGCGGATCGCCGCTAAGATTCCCAGGGATGCCGGGCGGCGGTTTTCTGTGCGTTCTGCCTCACCGAGCGAGGGCGAGGCTGTTCGCTGGTTTCGGTATTCGGTCGAGCCAGGCGGCTCCATATTCGCATGGATTATTTTCTCCCCGCCGCGCGCGGCGCGAATTGACGTTGAGCACGGTTTCCCCATTATTCAGCAGGCGATGGAATCCTGTAAAGGAAACGCCGCAACTTTTGGAGCGATGCATCATGATACGAAGTATGACGGGCTATGCCGCGATGTCCCGGGAATGGGCGTTCGGTGTGCTCAATGTCGAGCTGCGCTCGGTTAATCACCGTTATCTCGACCTTCAGTTTCGGCTCGGCGATGAGCTACGGCCGTTGGAGTCGCTCATGCGCGAGGCGATCGGGCGACGTCTAACGCGGGGCAAGATGGATTGTCGTTTGCACCTAATTTCCCACGATGGCGGCGACCAGCCGATTCACGTGAATACGGCGCTTATCCGGCAACTGGCCGAACTGAACCGGCAAGTCAAGGAATGTCTCCCCGCCGGCCGTGACTTGGATGTGGGGGATGTTTTACGCTGGCCAGGGGTCATCGCCCAGCGGGCGGTTTCTCAAGAGCAATTGCAGGCCGCGGCGATGACGTTGCTGGAGAGCGCATTGGACGAGCTATGCACGACCCGCGAGCGGGAGGGCGAAAAATTGAAAGCGCTGTTATT
>DOVS01000220.1 GCA_003519965.1 Betaproteobacteria bacterium | reverse complement strand
TCGGTGGAAACGCCCGAAGTGCGCGCCAACCTGGTGTATCGGCTACGCGTATTCGTGTGCGCGCCGGCGGGAGAGCTGCGCCTCGGCATGCCGGCCACGGTGACGCTTTCCTTGTCCCAACCGGCGGCGTCCGCGCGCCGGCGCTGTGACTGATGACGCGCCCTAGGGAGCCCGGCGCCGTTGTTCTTGAATTCCGCGATGTCGGCAAAACGTTTCACGCCGGCAAGCGCGCGGTCGTTGCATTACGGCAGGTGGCGTTTACCTTACGTCCC
Organism: Betaproteobacteria bacterium; assembly: GCA_003519965.1. Taxonomy (GTDB): domain Bacteria; phylum Pseudomonadota; class Gammaproteobacteria; order Burkholderiales; family UBA9220; genus UBA9220. The sequence goes on along the minus strand of DOVS01000220.1, from coordinate 9,073 downwards.
GGCGGCGTCACGGGGTTGATCGGGCCGGACGGGGCCGGAAAAACCACGGTGATGCGTCTCGCGGCGGGGCTGCTGGCGGCGGACGCGGGACAGATTACGGTATTGGGGCTGGACGTCGCCCGCGACGCCCTCGCGGTGCAGGCCGCCATCGGTTATATGCCGCAGCGTTTCGGACTCTACGAGGATTTGACGGTACAGGAGAATCTCGATCTGTACGCCGACCTGCAAGGGGTTTCCCACGGCGAGCGGGCGCAGCGTTACCGCGAGTTAATGCACATGACCGGTCTGGCCCCGTTCACTACCCGGTTGGCCGCGCGTCTGTCCGGCGGCATGAAGCAGAAGCTGGGGCTGGCCTGCACCTTGGTGCGCGCTCCCCGGCTGTTGCTGCTCGATGAGCCGACGGTGGGGGTGGATCCGGTATCGCGCCGCGAGTTGTGGCGCATCATCGACCGGCTGGTGGAACAGGAGGGGATGAGCGTATTGCTGAGCACCGCTTATCTGGACGAAGCCGAGCGTTGCGGCCAGGTCGTGCTGTTGCACCAAGGGGACGTGCTGCAACAAGGCGCACCCGGCGCGTTGAGCGAGCGGATGGCGGGACGCAGCTACCAAGTGACGGCGGCGGGGATTAAGCCGCGCGCCCTGCAACAGCGGTTGGCGGCGGCGCCGGGCGCTATCGATGCGGTGATTCACGGAGACGGCGTGCGCTGGGTGACCGACCAGCCGGCGCCGGAAGGCGTCTTGCCGCCGGACGCGCGGGTGACGGCGGCGGCGCCGCGATTCGAAGATAGTTTTATTGCGTTGTTGCAAACACTGGATGGCGGCCGCCGGATCGAGGGGCCGATGGCCGGGGTTGCGGCGGCCGGGGTAAAGGCCGCGCCGGCCGCGCCGGTCATCGAGGTGCGGCGCGCCCAGCGCCGCTTCGGCGATTTTTATGCGGTGCGCGATGTGAGTTTCGATGTGGCGCAGGGCGAGGTATTCGGCTTGCTGGGGGCGAACGGGGCGGGTAAATCGACGACCTTCCGCATGTTGTGCGGGCTGCTGCCGGCTAGTGCGGGCAGCCTCCGGGTCGCCGGGGTGGACTTGCGCCATGCCGCCGCCGCGGCGCGTGCGCGTATCGGTTATATGTCGCAAAAATTCTCGCTCTACGGCAATTTGACCGTGCGCCAGAATCTGAAATTTTTCAGCAGCGCCTACAATCTGACCGGCAAGCCGCGGGAGGCGCGGATTGCGTGGGCGCTGGAGGAGTTCGATCTGGCGGCGCAGGCCGAGGCCGTCAGCCTGGACCTGCCTCTGGGCTATAAGCAGCGGTTGGCGCTAGCCTGCGCGTTGATGCACGGGCCCGGCATTCTGTTCCTGGACGAGCCGACCTCCGGCGTCGATCCTTTGGCGCGGCGCGAGTTTTGGCGCCGCATCAATCGCCTGGCGGAGTCGGGAGTGACTGTCATGGTGACCACCCATTTCATGGAAGAAGCCGAGTATTGCGACCGGCTGGCGATCATGGCGGCGGGGGAAATTCTCGCCCTGGGCGCGCCAGCGGAAATTAAGGCGCGGGCGGCGTCGGCGGCAAACCCGACGCCGAGCATGGAAGAGGCGTTCATCGCCCTGATCGAGGCCCAGCCGGTGGAGGCGGCGTGACGACCAGCGCGGCGCGCGGCGGGTGGCGCATGCGGTTGCGCGGCCTGATTCGCAAGGAATTCCGTCAAATTGTCCGCGATCCCAGTAGTATCGCCATCGCTTTTCTGATGCCGGTGGCGCTGTTGCTACTGTTCGGTTACGGCATTTCTCTCGACGCCGAGGAAGTGCCGGTGGCGCTGGTGGCGCCGCAGCCGAGCGCAGCCAGCGCCAGTTTCACCAGCGCTTTTTACGGCAGCCGTTATTTCGCGCCGCGGCCCATGCCGGATATGGCGGCGGCGGAAGCCGCGCTGATGGCTGGCCGGGTGGACGGCATTATCCGGTTGCAAGGAAATTTCGCGCGACGGCTGGAGGGCGGCGGCAGTGCGCCGGTTCAGGTGATCGTCAACGGAGTCGACGCCAATAACGCCCGCATGATTTCCGGCTATGTCCAAAGCACATGGGCGAACTGGCTTGCGCAGCGGGCGCAGGCGGCCGGCGGCGAACTCGACATGCCGGTGCAAGTGGAGCCGCGAATTTGGTTCAACGGCGAAATGCGCAGCCGCAATTTTCTGGTGCCGGGGCTGATTGCGGTCATCATGACTTTGATCGGCGCGTTGCTGACGGCGCTGGTGATGGCGCGGGAATGGGAGCGCGGCACCATGGAGGCGCTGATGGTGACGCCGGTGGCCATCCGCGAAATTTTGCTCGGCAAGCTCATTCCCTATTTCGTGCTGGGCACCGGCGGCATGTTGCTGGCGGTAGGGATGGCGGTGTTTCTGTTCGACGTGCCGCTGCGCGGCTCCCTATGGGTGTTGTTGATCTGCTCGTCGCTGTTTTTGCTGGCGGCGCTGGGAATGGGATTGCTGATTTCGACCATCGCCCGCAACCAGTTCGTGGCGGGACAGGTGGCGATTATCGCCACGTTTCTGCCGGCCTTTATCCTGTCCGGCTTTATTTTCGACATCGGCAGCATGCCGTGGGCGCTGCGCGGGATCACGCACTTGATCGCCGCGCGTTATTTCGTCGCTATTTTGCAAACCGTTTTTTTGGCGGGGGACGTGTGGCCGGTGATCCTGCCCAACGCCTTGGCGCTGTTGCTGATGGCGGCGCTGTTTTTTGGGCTGGTGCGGCGTAATTCCCGCAAGCGGCTGGAGTGACGGTGGATGTTTAAGCGAATTATCGCCTTGGCGGTTAAAGAGTTTCTGGCGTTGCTCAAGGATAAAAAAAGCCGGTTCGTGATTATCGTTCCGCCGCTGGTGCAATTATTCGTCTTCAGTTATGCCGCCACCTACGATCTCAACCGCGTTCCCTACGCGGTATACAATGAGGATCGCGGCGTCGCCGCCCGGAACTTGCTGGCCGGTTTTCAGGGGTCGAAAAACTTCCGTCGGGTCGCGCGCATCGACCGCAGCGGGCAAATCGCCCCGCTCATCGACCGCAAGCAAGTGCTGCTGGTCGTGCATATCGGGCCGCAATTCAGCCGCGATCTCGCCCTAGGACGCCCGGCGCCGCTGCAACTGCTGGTGGACGGGCGCAATTCCAACACCGCCATGCTGACATTGAATTATGCGCGCGATATCGTCGATCATTTCAATCGGCGCTGGAGTGCGGCGCATCAGTTGGCGCCGCCGCCCGTGCGGCTGGATATTCGCGCGTGGTTCAACCCTAACTTGGTCAGCCGTTGGTTTATCGTTCCCGGAATCGTCGGCCTGCTGACCTTGGTGGTGGCGATCATGGTCACCTCTCTGTCCGTCGCGCGCGAGCGCGAGCAGGGCACCTTCGACCAATTGCTGGTGACCCCGCTGCGGCCGACGGAAATTCTCATCGGCAAAGCGCTTCCCGGTTTTCTGATCGGTTTGTTCGAGGCGTCCTTAATCATGATGGCGGCCGTATTTTGGTTCGCCATCCCGATGCGCGGCAGGCTGCTGGTTCTCTATTTGGGACTTGCGCTGTTCCTGTTGTCGGTGGTCGGCGTCGGCTTGATGATTTCGTCGTTGTCGGTGACCCAGCAACAGGGATTGCTGGGCGCTTTCCTGTTTACCGTGCCCGCCATTATTTTGTCGGGGTTCGCCACGCCGATCGCCAACATGCCGCGGGCGGTGCAGTATCTGACCTTGCTCAATCCGCTGCGCTATTTTATGGTGGTGTTGCGCGGCGTGTTTCTCGAAGGGGCGCCGTTTTCTCAGTTGGCCCATCAGCTCTGGCCGATGGCGCTGATTGGCGTAACCAGTCTCATGCTCGCCGGCTGGTTATTTCGCCACCGGATGTATTGACGGCGTTTGCCCGCATCGCCATCTGCTTAGATAACCCGCGAAGGAGAAACGGATCTCCATGTATACCCCCCCGCATTTCGAGGAGCGAAATACGCAGCGCTTGGCGGCGCTGATCGACGCCTATCCTTTTGGCGTCTTGGTGTCGACGCAAGCGGGGCGGCCGCTGGCGAGCCATCTTCCGTTTCTGTTCGACCCGGCTGCCGGCGTTCGCGGCCGGTTGTTCGGCCATATGGCGCGCGCCAATGCGCAATGGCGGGATTGGAGCGACGGCCAGACCGTGCTTGTCATTTTCCAGGGTCCTCACGCCTATGTTTCCCCCGCCTGGTGCGATACGCCGGGGGTACCCACCTGGAATTACGCCGTCGTTCATCTCTATGGCGTGCCGAGGCTGATTGAAGACGCTGCGCAGATCGAAGCCTTGCTCGTGCGCCAGACCGCCGTTCATGAAGCCCGCTATCCGTCGCCGTGGCAGCCGGATTTGACGGCGGCGCAGCGGCAACGCTTGTTGAAGGCGGTGGTCGGCTTCGAGATCGATGTCGTCGAAATGCAAGGAAAATTCAAGTTGAGCCAGAACCGGCCGCATGACGATCGGCAGCGGATTATTGCGCAGTTGGCGCAAACGGCGTACCCGCTGGAAAAGGCGCTTTCCGATTTGATGCGCGCTAATTGCGATGGCGAGCGCTAGCATCGCGCGCGAGCGACCTTGGCGAGAGACGTCCGTCGCGGACGGCTGCATAAGGCGCACGGTTCGACGCCGGCGATGCCGCCGGTGCGGCTGGGCGTGTCGAGACGGAATGTTTGGCGCGAGTCCGCTGCTCGTTTTGATGGGACGCTCGAAATAGGGCGGTGGCAAGGAGTGCGATATGCAGGCAATAGGACATTTTTTGGCGGCTTACGGCTGGTTTATCGGCGTACCGCTGCTATTCGTCGTGGCGGTCGCCGTGATTTTCCGTCGCGGCAGCCGCCGCATCGAGGAAGACCGTTGCATTCCCTTCGACGACGAGGGGCACGGTCATGATTGAGCCGAATCGCGTCCGGCGGTGGACAGACGGTTTCCATGGGATGCGATCCGCCCGCATGGCGCGATAGCGCCAAGAATGCGGTAGGCGTGGCGTTAGGGCCGTTGCGCGCGTGGCTTACCGGCGGCGGTCTTCCAATATGGGGATGGGCCGTCTTTATCCGGGCGCGGGTTATAGTCGTCTGCTTGCTGCTTGTCCGCTGAGAACCCGCCCGTCTCGTCCGCCAGCCGTCGACACCCCAATGGACGGCTGGCGGCGGATCGCCGGTGCCGAGACTTAGGAAAACGGTCTGAACGCTGGCGCTGGGCGAATACCGGCCAATGGTGGGAACGGGATGATTTCGGGACCGTTTTCGCCTAGCGGCGCGCGCCGCGGCATTCCCCTTGGCCGCAAGCGCCAACCCACAGTAACGTCGGTGAATAAATTCTTTGCGCAAAACGGGAAATGCCAATATCATTGGTTAAAACAAGCACATAGCGAAAATATTCGCGGATGCGGGCCGGTGCGCCTTGGCGGTGGCGGGCATAGTAGCGTGTGCGCTGCGCGGGTTCATCGCGCAGCGGCCTACGCCATGAGGCGGGTTTGGCCGTTATTGGGCGCGTCCCTGCGCGGCCGCCACGCTACTGCGCCGCCGATGCGCCTCAGCGAGAAGGCGGGTGTTGGCGCCTGGCGGCTCCACGCGGCGACGGCAGAGTGCGCATTGACGCGGATGCACTGGCTGGCGGAGAAAACCCGATATTGCGGACCGATAGGGATGCATGTCCTGGAAAGACGCCATAGGGCGGATTGAAGGCGGCAAGGGAGATGGGGTGAAGGCTGCATTTTGGACGACCGATGGGTTCACTGCGCTACTAGTAACCATTCTATTCCTCGCCGCCGGCAGCGCCGGGGTGATGCAGGGTTTGGAGCGCAAGGCCTATGACTTGGGCGTGCTGGCGTCTTCCCGCGCGCCGGGCGGCAAGGTGGCGGTTATTGCCATCGATGAGCGAAGCCTCGCCAATATCGGGCGTTGGCCTTGGCCCCGCAATATCCATGCAAAGATGGTGGACATTCTGGCCCAGGCCCATGCGAAGGCGATCGGTTACGCCGTTCTGTTTTCCGAACCGCAAAGGGATCCCGGCTTGGTTTATATCGACCGGCTGATCGATTTTTACCGGACCTCTTCTTTAAGTACGGCGGCCGATCCGTTGCTGCACGCGGATATTCAGCACTTGGGCGGCCTATTGACGACGGCGGCGCACGCGCTGAATACCGACCAGCAGCTAGCGCACAGTGTGCGGCGGGCGGGCAACGTAGTCTTGGGGATGTTGTTCCATCCCGGCGTTCTCCAAGGAAGGCCCGACCGGCCGCCGCCGGATTACTTGTTGCGCAATGCACTGGCCGGTGGCGTTGGGGGCGCCGGGGAAAGCGGCTGGCGGCCGCCGGCGGCCGACGAGGTTTTTTTACCGATTCCCGCGCTGGGGCGGGCGGCGGCGGGACTGGGGCATCTCAATGTCATGCCCGACGTGGATGGCGCGGTGCGTGTCGATCTCTTGGCGATGCGCTATGACGGGCGCGATTTTCCCTCTTTTTCACTGGCGCTGGCGGCGGCGGGGCTAAATCTCAAGCCGGCGGATATTCACATCGCGCCGGGTCGGGGGATACGGCTAGGCCATACGCTGCTCGCCACCGATCCCGATTTGGCGCTGCATACTTTTTTCTACCCGAAACAAAACGGCAGGCCGCCTTTTACGGTGGATTCGTTTTTCGATGTCTACAGCGGCAAAATTCCAGCGTCGAAATATCGCGGCAAGATCGTACTGATCGGGCCAACCGCCGCCGGAGTGGGGGCGGCGCAGGTAACGCCGGTGTCGCCGGCCATGCCGCCGGTGCTGACGTTGGCGCACCAGGTGTCCAGCATTCTCAATCGGGATTATTTTATCGTGCCGCCGTGGGCGTTTTGGGCGGAAAAAGGCGTTTTCCTGGCGGTCGCGCTGTATCTGATTTTCTGGCTGCCTCGTCTCAGGGCGGGCGCCGCCGCCGCGTTAACCGTGTTGGGGCTGGCGGCGTTGCTGGCGGCTCAGTTTTTGCTTATGACGGTTCAGGCCATGTGGCTGCAATTGATGTTGCCGGCGGTGTTTTTATTGGCGGGCCATGGCGTATTGACCACCAAGCGCTATTTGCTGACGGAAAGAGGAAAGGCGCAGTCGGAGGCCGAGTCCGCCGAAAGCAATCGGCTGCTGGGGCTTGCGTTCCAGGGACAGGGGCAACTGGATATGGCGTTCGATAAATTCCGCAAATGCCCGGTGGACGATTCAATGCAGGACTTGCTTTACAATCTGGCGCTGGACTTTGAACGTAAGCGTCAGTTTAATAAAGCAACGGCCGTGTTCCAATATCTGGCCGATGTTAACCCCGGTTATCGGGATCTGTCCCAGCGCCTCGCCCGCGCCAAGGCGATGGAGGAATCCGTTTTGCTGGGCGCCGGCAGTCATGGCGCGGCCAGTCTCTTAACCGACGGCGCGCTGGAAAAACCGATGCTGGGCCGCTATCGGGTGGAAAAAGAATTGGGTAAGGGAGCGATGGGCGCGGTGTATCTGGGCAAGGATCCTAAAATCGGCCGTCAGGTGGCGATCAAGACCATGGCGCTATCTCAGGAATTCGAGGGAGACGAGCTGGAGGAAGTCAAAACGCGCTTTTTCCGCGAGGCGGAGACCGCCGGCCGGCTTAACCATCCCAATATCGTGACGATTTACGACGCCGGCGAGGAGCAAGACCTCGCCTATATCGCGATGGAGCGATTGAGCGGCAAGGACTTGTCTCCCTATATCAAGCCCGGTGCGTTGCTGCCGCTGGGCAAGGTGCTGAAGATTATGGCGAAGGTCGCGGCGGCGCTGCATTACGCTCACTCCCAGCAAGTGGTGCATCGCGACATTAAACCCGCCAATATTATGTACGAACCGGACACCGATACGATCAAGGTGACCGATTTCGGCATTGCGCGCATTACCGATTCCAGTAAAACGAAAACCGGCATGGTGTTGGGTACGCCGTCGTATATGTCGCCGGAGCAGTTAGCGGGTAAGAAAGTGGACGGCCGTTCCGATCTGTTTTCTCTCGGCGTGATGTTCTATCAGTTACTGACGGGGGCGCTGCCCTTTCAAGGCGAGTCGCTGACCGAATTGATGTACCGTATCGCGAACCAGCCGCATGCCGATATCCAGCAATCGCATCCCCGGTTGCCCGAATGCGTGGCGTCTATAGTGAATAAAATGCTGCAAAAGCCGCCTGAACAGCGTTATCAAAGCGGTAACGACGTGGCGCGCGCTATTGTGCAATGCGCATCGCAAATCGCCGCGGCCATGGGGAGGAAAAAGGCGTGAGTCGAGAAGACGCGCTAGAAATAACGCATCTCAGCGATTCCGGAAAAGTGCGGCCGCACAACGAAGATGCGGTCGCGTCCGATCCCGCCTGCGGCGTCGCGGTATTGGCCGATGGGATGGGCGGCTATAATGCGGGGGAGGTGGCTAGCGGCATCGCGGTGACGATGATCGCCGGCGGCTTGCGGACGGCGCTGCAAAACGGCGGGCCGCGGCAGGCGTTGGATGCGCTGTTGCGCGCGGAAGTGGAGAAGGCCAACCACGCCATTTACCAAGCGGCGCAGAGCCAGCCCCAATACGGCGGAATGGGCACCACGGCGGTTGCCGCGGTGTTCTTCGATAACCGCGTGACCGTCGCCCATGTGGGCGACTCGCGCTTGTACCGGGTGCGGGACGGCGCGCTGGTCTGCCTGACCCGGGACCATTCCTTGCTTCAGGAGCAAATCGATAGCGGCGTGATTAGCGTCGAGGCGGCGCGGCATTCACGCAATAAAAACCTGGTGACGCGCGCCTTGGGCGTCGACCCCACGGTATTGGTGGAGGTGGGGGTGTTCGAGGTGCTGCCGGGCGACCTCTATCTGCTGTGTTCGGACGGCTTGAACGACATGGTGGCGGATGAGGAAATCGGCATGGCGCTTAACGTGCTGGGGGTGAATTTGCCATTGGCGGCGCAGCACTTGGTGGCCTTGGCCAACGACCATGGCGGGCGGGACAATATTTCGGTGATCTTGGTGCGAGCGGCGCGGGCGTTTCCCGATGTCCAGCCTTGGTTGCTCCGTCTCTGGCGGTGGCTGGGCAAATGGGGGAA
>DOVS01000149.1 GCA_003519965.1 Betaproteobacteria bacterium | reverse complement strand
TGGCGGTGGCGCGCCATGCGACCAGCAAAATCGCTACGCTGGACGATTTGGAGCGGGTCGCCAGCCTCGGTTTTCGCGGCGAGGCGCTGGCCAGCATTGCCGCGGTTTCTCGTTTTTCCCTGACCAGCCGGCAAGCGGACGATTCGCATGGCTGGGTAATCACGGGGGAAGCAGGGCGCGAGGCGGTAGAACCGGCGGCGCATCCCCCAGGCGCCACGGTTGAGGTGCGCGACCTCTATTACAATACGCCGGCGCGGCGCAAATTTCTCAAGTCCGACGCCGCAGAATACGGCCATTGCGAGGAAGCGTTTAAGCGTATCGCCCTGAGCCGTCCGGACATCGCCTTCGTCTTGCAGCGAGACAACCGCGTCCCATGGCGGCTGGCGCGCTGTCAGGATCATCCCGAGCGGCGAGCCGCCAGCCTGCTGGGAGAAGAATTTATGGAGGCGGCGCGCCGGTTGGACGAGCGGTCGGGCAGCCTGCGCCTGTGGGGGTTTGCGGCCCCGCCCGCGTATTCCCGTGGATCGCGCGATAGCCAATATTTCTTCGTCAATGGCCGCTTCGTGCGGGACAAGCTGATTCAGCACGCTGTGCGCCAAGCTTATCACGACATTCTCCACCCGCAGCGCCACCCGGCGTTTGTGTTATTCCTCGAACTCGATCCCGCGACAGTGGACATCAACGTTCATCCGACGAAAATCGAGGTGCGCTTCCGCGAAGCCAACGGTATCCATCACTTTCTGTTCAACGCCTTAAATAAGGCGCTGGCGGCGAGCCTTTCTTCTTCACCGGCTGCGCCCTCGGCGGCGCAGAAACCCGCCGCCGCTTATCAAGAGACCTTGCCGCTCGCACGGCGCCGCCCCCCTTTGGAGGCCGCCGAACGCGTCAACTTGTATCAAGCGTTATTCGGTCAAGTAGCGCGCCCCCCCGCCACGGCGGAGCCGGAAACACCGGAAACACCGGAAATTCCTCTTTTGGGTTTCGCCATTGGCCAATTGCGGGAGATTTACCTGCTCGCCCAGAATGAAAAGGGTTTGGTGGTGGTGGATATGCACGCCGCCCATGAGCGGATCGTCTATGAAAAACTGAAACAGGCGCTCGATAGCCAACCGTTGTCGGCCCAGCCATTGTTGATTCCGGTCTCTTTTCCCGCCAACGCCGTAGAAATCGCCACGGCGACGGAAAACGGCGCCATTCTGGAGAAACTCGGTTTCACGGTTGCGATGCTGTCGCCCACCCATCTAGCGGTGCGGGCGATTCCCGCTATCCTTCCGGATGCCGATGTCGTGACGCTGACGCGGGAGGTATTGCGGGAAATCCAGGCGTATGGCGCTAGCCGCGCGCTGACCGAGCGGCGCAATGCGTTATTGGCTTCCATGGCTTGCCATGGATCGGTGCGCGCCGGCCGTCGTTTATCTCTGGCGGAAGCGAACGCGCTACTGCGGGAAATGGAAACCGTCGAGCATGCCGGCCATTGCAATCATGGCCGTCCGACTTGGTTTCAGATCACGCTGGCGGAGTTGGACCGGCTATTCCTACGCGGCCAGTGACGCCGCTTTTCTTTTCGTCACGACGGACAATACACGTGTTGTGAACGCCTCGCCGCCGCCCGCGCTATTGTTGACGGGCCCTACCGCCAGCGGCAAGACCCAAGTGGCCGTCGAATTAGTGCAACGGTTGCCGTGCGAGATTATTAGCGTCGACTCCGCGCTGGTGTATCGTGACATGGACATTGGCACCGCCAAGCCGGATGCGGCGACGCTGGCGGCCGCGCCGCATCACCTCATCGATATTATCGATCCTACCGAGACCTATTCCGCCGCCCGTTTTCGCGCGGACGCCTTAGCGCTGATGGCGGGCATTACCGGACGCGGCAACATTCCTCTGCTCGTGGGGGGAACCATGCTGTATTTCAGCGCGTTGCAGCAAGGGCTGAACGATTTGCCGCCGGCGGATCCAGCGGTCCGGTCGGCCATCGACGCCATGGCCAAGGAAATCGGCTGGCCGGCGCTACACGCGGAACTCATGCGGATCGATCCGGTAACCGCGGCACGACTCGAACCCACCGACGCGCAGCGGATTCAGCGGGCGCTGGAGGTCTGCCGCCTCAGCGGCGAACCGATGTCGGCCCTCTTGGCGAAGCAACGGAACAACGCGCTGCCTTACCGTTTGCTGGGTTTAGCGCTGATGCCGACGGACCGCGCCATCCTTCACCAGCGGATTGGCCAACGTTTCGACGAGATGCTGCAGCAAGGATTAATCGACGAGGTCGTTGCGTTGCGCCGCCGCTATGTCCTCGATTTGTCTCTGCCTTCCATGCGCTGCGTCGGTTACCGTCAGGTCTGGCGCTACCTGGATGGCGCTTGCGATTTCGCCGAGATGCGGGACAACGGCGTCGCCGCCACCCGGCAATTAGCGAAACGGCAGTTGACGTGGCTGCGGCGCATGACAGGGTTGAAACGAATCGATTGTTCCGTGGCGCTCCCGCTCGATGAAACGATTGCGTATTTTCAGCAAAGACTGTGATCGTCTCCCTGCCGGAAGTCTTTCTCGCCGCCGTTAGCGGCGCTTATCCGTAATTTGCGCGCTGGCGCCGCCGCGAGAAAAGGTCACGGCGATCTTTTCGCCGACGGCGACGCTGGCGCTATCCTGGATAATCCGGCCATCTTCGTGCGTGACGAGGCTGTATCCCCGCTTTAGAACCCCGAGGGGATTGAGATGGGTGAGACTGGCCTGAAGGTGCGCAAGCGTTGCCTCCAGCGTATGCAGGCGACGCGCGTGAGCGGCCGGCAGGCGCCGCGCCCACTCTTGCCGTTGACTTTCCAGCCGCGTTAAATCGGGTAACGCATGCTGCAAACGATGACGCCATTGCAGCGTTTTCCATTCGGCGTCATGCAGGCTGTGCGCCAAGGCCGTTCCTAGCCGTTGCTGTATATAGGTCAACTGCTGTGCTTGATTTTTTAGCCGCTCGCCAGGATGAAGCAGGCGGCGGCTAAGATAATCGATTTGCTGCATGCGATTTTCCAGGAGATTCCGCATGTGGCGCGTAAGACGCACTTGCGCAATCTCAAGGCGGCGAGCGAGATCCGCCCGGTGCGGGCAGGCCATTTCCGCAGCAGCGGTCGGCGTAGGCGCACGCTGGTCGGCGGTGAAATCGGCGATAGTGACATCGGTTTCGTGGCCGACTCCGCAAACGATAGGGATGGGGCAGCCGGAAATGGCGCGCGCCACGGCTTCCTCGTTGAATGGCCACAGATCCTCGATACTGCCGCCGCCGCGGCATAAAATCAGGACATCGCATTCATTCCGCGCGGCGGCGGCGTGGATCGCCTGGACAATTTGCGCGGCGGCGTCTTTTCCTTGCACCGGGGTAGGGTAGAGGATAACCGGGATCGACGGCAGGCGGCGGCGTAGCGTGGTCAATACGTCGTGAAGGGCGGCGGCGGCGGGCGACGTGATAACGCCGATTTGGCGCGGGAAGAACGGCAACGGTAATTTGCGTGCGGCGTCGAATAACCCTTCTTTTTCCAGAAGATGTTTGAGCCGTTCAAATGCCTCGAACAACGCCCCGAGCCCGGCGCGCCGCATCGCCTCCACATTCAACTGAAACTCTCCGCGCGGCGCATAGAGCGTTGCCAGCGCGCGCACTTCCACCTGCGCGCCGTTTTCCGGCGTCCAGTCGAGCGCTTGATTGCGGTGGCGGAACATAACGCAACGCGCTTGAGCCTGGGCGTCCTTGAGCGAAAAATACCAATGGCCGGAAGCCGCCCGGGTCAGGTTGGAGATTTCGCCGGCAATCCAGGTTAGGGGGAGCGATTGCTCCAACAATTGTTTTACCTGGCGATTCAGTTCGCTCACGGTTATCGCGCTGGCGGCGGGACGTGCATCATATGATGAAGGCATAAATAAAACTCGCGTTAATTCACAATTCTCAGAAGTTCCCTAGCATACGGCCGCTAAATCCATGAAAGCTTAGAGTATATTTAATATCTAGTTGATTTTATTGATTAAAACAATAGGTCATTATTTGGGCGCTTTATCCTTTCTTATTTTCCGCCGTGTACTTAGATGGCGTAATTGTGGACTCGTCCACAAAGTTATCCACAGAAACTGTGGACTTTTTTATGTTGGCGCATTAGCCGAACGCTCTTGCCGAGAAGAAACCGGCAAGCTAAAGTGACGCCTTTCACACTTTGCTTGGAGGTTATGCGTGTTCGCCATCATCGAAGCCGCGGGCTGGCCGATTTGGCCGATTATTGTGGCCTCGGTCATTGCCTTGGGCATCATCGGAGAGCGTCTTTGGACGCTGCGCGCAGGTCAAATTGCTCCCAGAGGCCTGCTGCCGCAAGTGGTGCGCGAACTGAAGCAAGCCGGCGCCACTCCCGCCATGGTAAAACGTCTTTCCGAAGGACCGCCGCTGGCCCAGATTTTTGCTGCTGGGGTGAAAAACGTCAATAGTCCCCAGGAAATGATGAAGGAATCCGTCGAGGAGGCGGGCCGCGCGGCCGCTCATGAGTTGGAGCGTTTTCTGACGACTCTGGGAACGATCGCCACGGCAAGCCCGTTAATGGGACTGCTGGGGACGGTCATCGGCATGGTGGAAATTTTCGCGGCGCTGACGCCGTCGTCCGCCGATCCCGCCCATCTTGCCCACGGCATTTCCGTGGCCCTTTACAATACGGCCATGGGATTGATTGTCGCCATTCCCAGCTTGATTTTTTACCGCTACTTCCGCGGTAAAGTGGACGAGCTGGTGTTCGATATGGAGCAGCAGGCCGTCAAACTGGTGGAAATTATTCACGGCGAGCGTCGCTAGGGAGCATGGAATGGATTTTCAGCGGGGCAAGCGTCGGGATGAGCCGGAAATCAATCTGATTCCAATGATCGACGTGTTACTGGTGATTTTGATTTTTCTCATGACCACCACGACCTTTTCTAAATTCCGCGAGTTGCAAATTAACCTGCCCCAAGCGCAGTCTAAAAAACAAAGCGAAAAAAATAACGTCATCGATGTGACGGTCGACGCTCAAGGACATTACCGGGTTAACCACACAGCGGTCGCATACCAGCGCTTGGCGGATCTAACGCGCGCGCTGCGCAAGAGCGGCGCGCAGATGGCCCACCCAGTGGTTGTTATCGCCGCCGACGCTAAAGCGACCCATCAATCGGTCATCAATATCATGGAGGCGGCGCGTCAGGCGGGGTATGTCCATATTACGTTCGCCGTTCAGGAAAAGCAGGGGTCGTAACCGCGCGCGCCGCGCCTGTTTCGCGCGCGCCGCATGGCGCAAGCCGCTTATCCGGCGATGAATGCGCCTTGGCTGGAATCCCAGTGGAGCACGATCACTCGCTGGCATGTGTTGCTGTGGCCGTTAAGTCTGTTGTTCGGATTTGCGGTGGCGTTTCGCCGCCTGCTCTACCGTTGGAGAATCATCCATTCGGATGCAGTGCCTGTGCCGGTGATCGTGGTGGGCAATATCACCGTCGGCGGTACAGGAAAAACGCCCGCCGTGGTATGGATCGCGGATTTTCTCCGCCGCCGCGGTTACCGGCCGGGCGTTATCAGCCGTGGTTATGGCCGGCGCAGCCAAGCCACGTTGGAGGTAACCGAGAATAGCGATCCTCTAGAGGTCGGCGACGAACCCTTGCTGCTCGCGCGGCGCACCGGTTGTCCCATCGTGGTCGGCGCGGACCGTGTTCTCGCCGCCCGAGGTTTACTGCGCCGTCATCCCGAGTGCGATGTGCTGCTAAGCGACGACGGCTTACAACACTACGCCTTGCGCCGCGATATGGAAATCGCCGTCGTGGATGCGCAGCGTTATTATGGCAACCGGTTGTTGTTGCCGGCGGGGCCGTTACGGGAGAGGTTGGGACGGCTCGAATCGGTGGATGCGGTATTGCTGAACGGCGATGGCCAGCCAACGGCGCCGAATCAATTCCGCATGCGTCTGACCGGAGAAGTGTTTTACAATGTGGGGCGGCCGGAATTACGCGTCGGCGTTTCGCGCTTTCAAGGCAAGGCGGTGCATGCGATGGCGGGTATCGGCAACCCGCAACGCTTTTTCGATGACTTGCGTGCATTGGGCCTCGTATTTACCGCGCATGCCTTTCCCGATCATTATGTGTATACGCCGGCGGATTTGAACCTGCCCCGTGCCGACGCGATCATTATGACCGAAAAGGACGCAGTGAAATGCGCCGCCTTCGCCGATCCCAAGTGCTGGGCGCTGGCGGTAGACGCCGACATCGACCCGGCGCTCGAATTTAAGCTATTGGACACAATAAGGAAGCATCATGGACGCAAAGCTGCTTGAAATCCTGGCTTGCCCTCTATGCAAAGGGCCGCTGACCTATCTCAAAACGCCGCAGGAACTGGTCTGCAAACCGTGCCGCTTGGCCTATCCCATCCGTGACGATATTCCCGTTATGCTGGAGGAAGAAGCTCGTCAGCTGGCGCCGGACGAGGAAGTTTAACCGGATGGGTGCGGAACGCGCCTGACATGGCGGCCTTCAAGGTGGTTATTCCCGCCCGTTATGCTTCCAGCCGGCTGGCCGCCAAGCCGCTGCTGGATATTGGCGGCAAGCCCATGGTGGTGCGGGTGGCGGAGCAAGCTGCGGCGAGCGGCGCCGAGGAAGTCTGGGTGGCGACCGATCATGCCGAAATCGCCGCCACGGTGGAAGCGCATGGGTTTTCAGCCATGATGACTTCGGCGCGGCACGCTACCGGCACCGACCGAATCGCCGAGGTCGCCGTTCAGCGCCAATGGCCGGGCGACACCCTGATCGTTAACGTGCAAGGCGACGAGCCGTTGATCGACCCTGAGCTCATCCGGCAACTGGCGCGGCGTTTGGACGCTAACGCCCACGCCGCCATCGCCACCGCCTGCCACCCGATCCGGGAGCGAGAAACGTTGTTCAATCCGCATGCGGTGAAAGTGGTGCTCGATCGCCAGGGCAACGCTCTTTACTTCAGCAGGGCGCCGATTCCTTATGCACGCGACGATTTTTCCTCGCCGGGAAAATTTCCCGCGCAACTACCGGCTTACCGACATATTGGCGTTTACGCGTACCGTGCGGCGTTTTTAGAAGCGTATGGGCGTTTGCAACCCGCGCCAATCGAGCATTTCGAGGCGCTGGAGCAACTCCGCGCCTTGTGGTGCGGCTACCGTATCACGGTCTTGGTCGTTGCCGGCGCGCCGGCGGCGGGCGTGGATACGGAGGAGGATTTACAGCAGGTAAGGGCGCTGTGGGCAAGCTGACGAATAAATGGCATTTTATAGGGTGATACAAAATTTGTATGAGCGTTGCCGGGTGTTTTTGCATATTCTGTCAGGGTTGGGGCCGAGCGCCTTAATGAAATTTGCAGGCGACTGGCATAGTCGAAAGACTCAATAATCGATAAGTGGATTGAATTGGAGAATATATGCGTTTAATTCTGTTGGGCGGCCCTGGCGCCGGTAAGGGAACTCAAGCCAACTATATCAAGGAAAAATTCGGAATTCCGCAGATTTCGACAGGCGATATGCTGCGCGCCGCGGTCAAGGCGGGCACGCCGCTCGGCGTGGAAGCGAAGAAGATCATGGATGCCGGCGGACTCGTCTCCGACGACATCATTATTAACCTAGTCAAGGAGCGCATTCAGGAATCCGATTGCGCCAATGGTTTTCTGTTCGACGGTTTCCCGCGCACCATTCCCCAAGCCGAGGCGATGAAGGACGCTGGCGTAGCGATCGATTCCGTGGTTGAAATTAGCGTCGACGACGGCGAAATTATCAAGCGCATGTCTGGCCGCCGCGTTCATATGGCGTCTGGCCGTACTTACCATGTCGTGTTCAATCCCCCGAAAACGGAAGGCAAGGACGACGTTACCGGAGAAGACCTGATTCAGCGCGACGACGATCACGAAGAAACCGTTCGCAAGCGCCTGGATGTTTACCATGCGCAAACCGAGCCGCTGGTGGAATACTATTCAAAATGGGCGGCGGCCGGAGGCAATGCGCCAAAATACGTCAAAATTCCCGGCGTTGGGAAAGTAGAAGAAATTCGCGATCATATTTTTTCC
Source organism: Betaproteobacteria bacterium (assembly GCA_003519965.1). GTDB lineage: Bacteria > Pseudomonadota > Gammaproteobacteria > Burkholderiales > UBA9220 > UBA9220. Next base: position 2,563 of record DOVS01000149.1, on the reverse strand, counting down.
GCTTTGGGCGCGTAATTCATGTCCGATAGGAAGACCGTTCCGGCTTTTTCCTCCCGCGAGCTTTGGGTGGTGGAAACCACGCTCAAGGAGCGGTATGACGAGCCGGTGGAAATCCAGCAGGCGGATGTCGAGTTGCGGCTCGACCCCGCGTTGCCGGAATTAACGGAATGTCCCGCCTTGGTGTGGAAGGCGGGACGCGCGACATTCGTGATCAGCAAACTGGATGACGAATGTTTCCGCAGCCAATTTTTTTATTCCGTTCGTGAGCAATATGGCACGGGCAAGGAAGATTACGACGATTTGTCGGAATGCGTTACGACCTTGCTGAAACTGCAAGCCGACCACGAGCGCACCGCAGCGGCTGGATAGTTGCGCGCCGGGCGCGGCTTTATCCTGGCTGCATTGGCGGTCGAGTGTGATCGGGTGAATTTTTTAACTGACTTTTTTGATTCTGGAGAGTTCCTGGCATGGCGAAAAAAAATGCTTTTTATGCCCAGTCCGGCGGCGTGACGGCGGTGATTAACGCTTCCGCCTGCGGTGTGATCGAAACGGCGCGTAAGCATAAAGATAAGATCGGTAAGGTTTACGCGGGCCGCAATGGCATCATTGGCGCGTTGACGGAAGACTTGATCGATACCTCCAAGGAGTCCGATAAGGCCATTGCCGCGCTACGCCACACGCCCGCCGGCGCTTTTGGCTCCTGCCGCTATAAACTCAAGGGGTTAGAAGAAAATAAAGCGCAGTTCGAGCGTTTAATCGAGGTGTTTAAGGCGCATAACATCGGTTATTTTTTCTACAATGGCGGCGGCGATTCCGCGGATACTTGCCTGAAAGTGTCGCAATTGGCGGAAACCATGGGTTACCCCATCCAGGCGATTCATGTGCCGAAAACAGTGGATAACGATCTGCCGATTACCGACAATTGCCCGGGTTTCGGGTCGGTCGCTAAATATATCGCCGTCTCCATCCGCGAAGCGGGATTCGACGTCGCATCCATGTGCAAAACGTCAACCAAGATTTTCGTATTGGAAGTCATGGGACGGCATGCCGGTTGGATCGCCGCGGCAGGCGGGTTGGCGGCGGAAAAAGAGAGCGACGCGCCACACCTCATTTTATTTCCGGAAATCACTTTCGATGAAAGCGCTTTTCTCGCCAAGGTGGACGACGCCGTGAAGCAATATGGCTATTGCGCCATTGTGGTTTCGGAAGGCGTGAAGAATAAAGCGGGGGAGTTTCTGGCGGAAACCGGAACGCGCGACGCCTTTGGCCACGCGCAATTAGGCGGCGTAGCCCCAGTGGTGGCGCAATTAATTAAAGATAAGCTGGGCTACAAATATCACTGGGCGGTGGCCGACTACCTCCAGCGGGCGGCGCGCCATATCGCCTCCAAAACCGACGTCGATCAGGCTTATGCGCTCGGCAAGGCGGCGGTCGAGCTCGCCCTTAAGGGGAAAAACTCGGTGATGCCCGCTATTACCCGGGTGTCGGACAAGCCTTACAAATGGAAACTTGGCGAGGCGCCGCTCAAGGACGTAGCGAATAAAGAAAAATTCATGCCGCGTCAATTCATTACCCGGGACGGCTTCCACATCACCGATGCTTGCCGCACTTATCTGTCGCCCTTGATTAAGGGAGAAGACTATCCACCCTATAAGAACGGTTTGCCAGATTACGTAAAATTGAAAAATGCGGCGGCGCCGAAAAAATTACAAGACGAATTCAGCGTCTGATTCGAGCAATGCATGGGCCCGGTAATGGCCCTTTTTTTTGGGAGGGTTTTTGGCTACGCCAGTACGCCAGCATACCAGTGGGGGGGGAGGAAGATTGATGACATTTGGCATCCAACATCATTCATTTTTAATTAGTCTTGAGTTGTTACGAAAGGAGTTATCATGCCGGTAGGGTTGATCTTCGCGCTGGTATGCGCGGTAGTCGCATTACTATATGGGGTGTTTTCAATTACGTGGTTATTAGGCAAGCCCAGCGGGAACGAGCGAATGCGAGAGATCGCCGCCGCCGTTCAGGAAGGGGCGACCGCGTATCTCAACCGTCAATACACCACCATCGGCGTCGTTGGCGTCATCCTGTTCGTCGTCATTGGCCTGGCGTTGTCGTGGAAAACGGCTATCGGTTTCGCCATCGGCGCCTTGTGTTCGGCGGCGGCGGGATACATCGGCATGAATGTCTCGGTACGCGCTAACGTGCGCACCGCCGAAGCCGCCAAGGGCGGGATCAACCCAGCGCTGAACGTTGCATTCCGCAGCGGCGCCACGACTGGCATGTTGGTTGTCGGTCTCGGACTGCTCGGCATCGCTGGTTATTTCGCGATACTCCACGCCATGGGCGGCGATAACACCACTCTCCAACAAACCGTCGAGCACCTCATCGGCCTAGGCTTCGGTGGTTCGCTGATCTCCATCTTTGCTCGTCTTGGCGGCGGTATCTTCACCAAGGGTGCGGACGTAGGCGGCGATCTCGTCGGTAAGGTTGAAGCGGGCATTCCGGAAGACGATCCGCGCAACCCGGCAACGATTGCCGACAATGTGGGTGACAATGTTGGCGA
>DOVS01000098.1 GCA_003519965.1 Betaproteobacteria bacterium | reverse complement strand
GGCGGCGTCCCCACGGCAATGAATTGCACCACGCCATGCGCCACGCTCTCCGCCACATCGGTCGTGAAGCGCAGCCGGCCGGCGGCAACGTTGCGCTGCACCATCGCCTCCAGGCCTGGCTCGTAAATCGGTATCCCGCCTCGATTCAGGATGCCGATCTTCCGTTCGTCCAAGTCTAGACACAGTACGTCGTTGCCTACTTCAGCTAAACAAGTCCCGGTTACCAAGCCCACATAACCCGTGCCGACAATCGTAATTTTCACTCTATCACCTCGTTTTCCATTGCTTGACTCATATCGCGCAGCGCCTGTAGCGGATCGTCCGCTTGCGTAATGGGGCGCCCCACGACCAAATAATTTGCGCCGGCCATGCGCGCTTGCCGCGGCGTCATCACCCGCCGTTGATCGTCCGCCGCCGCCCGGGCGGGGCGGATGCCTGGCGTCACTAGGCAAAACCCGGCGCCCGCCTGGCGGCGCAGCATTGCCGCCTCCCTCGCGGAACACACGACGCCATCCAACCCGACGCTTTGCGCCAGCCGCGCCAGCCGCTGCACCATTTCCTCGGGATCGGCGGCGATCCCGATCTCCATCAAATCTTCCTGCGCCATACTGGTCAGCACGGTAACGGCGATCAGCAGCGGCGGTTGCCCAAACGGCGCCAGCGCATCGCGGGCCGCCTCCATCATCCGGCGTCCGCCTAAGGCATGCACATTGACCATCCACACGCCCAGGGAAGCCGCCGCCCGGCAAGCCGCCGCGACCGTATGGGGGATATCATGGAATTTAAGGTCGAGAAAAACGTCGAAGCCCCGCCGCATTAATTGTTCGACAAAACGCGGGCCGGCGGCGGTGAATAATTCCTTGCCCACCTTCAGCCGACAGCTTCCCGCATCGATCCGGCCGATCCAGTCCAGCGCAATCTCTTCCGTCGGGAAATCTAGCGCCACGATAATTCGTCTATCTGTCATCGCACTATTATAATTTTTTGCGGCGTCGCGCGCCTAGCCCTGTGTTTAACCGTCGGCATTAAGAAACCGCAAGGGGCGCTGCGGTTCCTTGCTCCTCGAGTTTACGCGGGTTATACGTTTCCCAGCCGCCGCAAGCGGGACAGCGCCAATAGAAACGCCGCGCCATGAAGCCGCACGCGTCGCAACGGTAGAAAGCGAGGCGCTGGGTATGGTCATGCACAAGGTTCTTGATTAATTGCAAATCCTGACGCCGTTCCGGCGCCGCGTCGGGCTGTTGGATATCCAACAGCGTATCCAGCCCTTGCAACGAAGGGTTACGGCGGACTTCGTCGCGCACCAATCGATAGGCGAATTCGCCGCCGTGGAGTTCCAGCGCCAACCGATAAGCGATATCCAGCAAATCTTGAGAAAAATGCTTTGCTAAATAGCCGCGTAGTAAATCCAGACATTCGTCTACCCGGCCAAGCGCCCGGTAGCTGGCGACCAGTTTCTCTCCGGCTAGCGACAAATACGATAGCGCCTGCATTTCGATTTGCCGCCAAATAGCAATCGCCGCCTCATGACGTCCCGCCGCGACCTCCATTTCCCCTAACATGAGGATCGCCCGGACACATTCGCGACGTTTTTTGAGCGCTTCCGCCAGCGAATGCCGCGCCGCTTCCAAACGCCCATCGACAATCTCGGCCGCGGCCCGCTCGCAATAAAATTGGGCGATCTCCTTCTGGTATGGCTTAGTGGAGACTTCGGCTAATTGCCACGCCGCCGCAATTGCTTGATCCCATTCCCGCTCTTGCTCGTAGATCACCAACAAATGCTGGAGCGCGGCGGGTCCATGCCGGCTGCCCTGCAATTGCATCAGTAATTGCTCGGCGCGATCGAAAAGACCCGCCTTAAAATAATCCTGCGCCAACTCGTAAAGCGCGGAAAGATAGTCGCTATCCGCCGCGTCGGTGCGCTCCAACAAACTCTGATGCATGCGGATCGCCCGCTCCACCTCGCCGCGGCGGCGAAACAAACTGCCGAGAATGAATTGAAGCTCGACCGATTCGGTGTCCCGGTTAGCGACCTCGATAAACGCTTCCACCGCTTGATCCGGCTGTTCGTTCAGCAGGAAATTCAATCCTTTGAAATAGGAAACCGGGAGCGCGCGAGACTCCGACAACAGATGTTTGATATCGATGCGCGCCGCCAGCCAACCGAGGCCGAAAAACAGCGGAAACGCCAATAACCACCAATATTCGAAATCTATCATAATCCCGTGACGGGAGGCGGGTAGGCGACAGCCGTTAGCGCGTCTCCCGTCATACGGCTTTTCCTTGCTCCGTTTTCTCCACCTGCCGCCGCAAATCCCGCTTCAGCACACGAATGTCCCGTTTTTGCCGAAAAACGTAGCCCAGACTAGCCGCCATGCCAACCGCCCCGCCAAGCGCGAAGAACAACAGAACGACCAGAATGAGCGGCGCGCGCCATTGATAACCCAGATAATAACTCACCGTGACGTATCCGCTGTTTTTTACCGCGAATCCCAGCACCAGCAAAAACAGCAAAATTCCCAGCAACCAGAATAGATAGCGTTTCACTGTCGTCCCTGCTTTCATTCGTTTCCGTCGCCCATAGCCGATCTCCGTTACGCCGCCAATCCCATGAAAAAGGCGGCATAATCTTGCGATAATGCCGCCCTGCCGACCCCTTGCCCGCGGGCTAGGCTACTTTTTATAGTCCACGCGTTCCCGCAATTCCTTACCGGCCTTGAAATGCGGCACGTACTTTTCCGGCACGTTCACCTTATCCCCCGTTTTCGGATTACGGCCGATACGCGGTGGACGATAATTCAGGGTGAAACTGCCAAAGCCCCGGATTTCAATACGCTCTCCACTGGCCAAATTATCCGCCATGGCGTCTAGAATCGTCTTGACCGCTAATTCCGCGTCCTTCGCTACTAAATGGGAATGTCGTGACGTCAGCCTGCCAATCAACTCGGATTTTGTCATGCTCCTGCTTCCTTGATTATTGCTCGGCGTTCTTGACGTCCAGCTTGGCTTTCAGTAGCGCTCCTAGGCTAGTGGTTCCCGCATTCCCCGCACTTTGCTCGCTGGCGAGTTTCTGCATGGCCTCAGAATCATCCGCCATATCCTTCGCTTTGATGGACAAGTTGATTGAGCGGTTCTTTCGGTCGACATTGATGATTTTCGCTTCGACCTCGTCGCCTTCCTTAAGATGATTGCGAATATCCTCTACCCGGTCGCGGGAAATCTCGGAAGCGCGCAGATAGCCTTCCACGTCATCTTCCAACGCCACCACCGCACCTTTCGCGTCGATGGCCCTGACCGTCCCTTTAATGATCGCGCCCTTGTCATGGGTGGCGATGTAGCTGCTGAAGGGATCGCCGTCTAATTGCTTAATGCCCAGGGAGATACGTTCGCGCTCGGCATCGATAGAGAGCACCATGGCCTCGACTTCGTCGCCTTTCTTATAGTTGCGCACCGCTTCTTCCCCCGATTGGCTCCAAGAGAGATCGGAAAGATGAACCAAACCGTCAATTCCGCCGTCAAGTCCGATAAACACGCCAAAGTCGGTGATGGATTTGATCTGGCCGGAGACTTTCGATCCCTTCTGATAATTGGCGGCGAATTCGTCCCACGGGTTAGATTGACATTGTTTCATGCCAAGGGAAAGACGACGACGCCCTTCGTCCACTTCCAGAATCATCACCTCGACCTCGTCGCCAAGCTGAACCACCTTAGCGGGATGCACATTCTTATTGGTCCAATCCATTTCAGAAACATGCACCAAGCCCTCGATACCCGGCTCGATTTCAACGAACGCGCCATAGTCGGTCAAATTCGTCACCTTACCGAACAATCGGGTGCTGGTGGGATAGCGGCGGCCCAAATCGACCCATGGATCGTCGCCCATCTGTTTAAGGCCCAGGGAGACCCGATGTTTCTCCTGGTCGAACTTGAGCACCACGGCTTCTAGCTCATCGCCGACGCCAAGCACTTCCGAAGGATGCTTGACTCGGCGCCACGCCAAGTCGGTGATGTGCAGCAATCCATCGATACCGCCCAAATCGACAAAAGCGCCGTAATCGGTAATATTTTTAACGATGCCTTTAACCACCAAACCTTCCTTGAGGTTCTCCAGCAACGCTTGACGCTCGGCGCCCAAGGTTTCTTCCAGCACCGCCTTGCGTGAAACCACGACATTGTTACGCTTACGGTCCAGCTTGATAACCTTGAACTCCATCTGTTTGCCTTCAAAAGGCGTCGTATCTTTGACGGGGCGGGTATCCACCAGGGAGCCGGGAAGGAAAGCGCGAATGCCGTTCACCATGACGGTCAAGCCGCCCTTGACCTTGCCATTAATCACGCCTTGCACCAACTCGCCTTGCTCCATCGCGGATTCCAACATTTGCCAGGCGGCGAGCCGTTTAGCTTTTTCCCGCGACAGGCGGGTCGAACCGTAGCCATCCTCGAGCGCGTCGATGGCGACGCTCACAAAATCGCCAGGATGAACTTCGATCTCGCCAGCGTCGTTGCGAAATTCATTGGTGGAAATCACGCTTTCGGACTTCAAGCCGGCATTAACCACGACTTCCTGTTCATCCACGTGGAGCACTTCGGCGGTAATCACTTCGCCGATACGCATTTCCTGACGTGTTAGGCTTTCTTCAAAAAGAGCGGCAAAACTTTCGTTGCTAGCGGCGGTTGCAGAGGCAGTTGTAGGCATATCGTATTAAATACTCATGTAAAATCCGTCAGTTAAGACGGCGTTCGTTTCGTTAAATAAAAAACATAGGCCGGAAAACGCCCGGCCTATGCCACCGAGTGCGACGCAGCGGCCTGGTATCTTGCCAGCACTTCAGCAACCACTTCTTCAATGGCGAGGGAACTGGTGTCCAGGAAGCTTGCATCGCCGCAAATTTGCAGCGGCGCAGCGTGACGCGACTGGTCTCTTGCGTCACGCTGGTTTATATCCTGCAAAATATATTCAAGACTAGCATGCATTCCTTTTTCTATCAACTGTTTATACCGGCGACGCGCGCGTTCCTCCGCGCTGGCGGTCAAATAGACCTTAAGCACCGCGTCCGGGAATACCGTAGAACCCATATCCCTACCGTCGGCAACGAGCCCCGGCGGCAGGCGAAACGCCCGCTGCCGCGCCAGCAGCGCTTGGCGGACGCTAGGAAAAACGGCGGCGCTCGACGCACCCGCGCCGCAGCGCTCGCTACGAATTTCATCCCCCGCGCACGCACCCTCCAACCAGACTTCGCCATGGTCGAACGCAATATCCAGCTTCGCCGCCAACGCCGCCAACGCCGCTTCGTCGTCGAGCGCGACACCGCGGCGCATGGCGGCTAGGGCAACCAGCCGGTAAAGTGCGCCGCTATCTAGATAGCGAAACCCTAATGCGCGCGCCACCTGCTGCGCCACTGTCCCCTTGCCAGAAGCAGAAGGACCGTCAATGGCGAGTACCGGAATATCCGGATTCTTATTGTCCATATTCCATTCAATCGATGCCGGATAAATAAATCAGTCCCGACGGTTCATTCGGCGTGTACCGCCAAACCGCAGCGGCGCGCTAAGTCGGCAAAACCGGGGAACGACGTGGCGACATTGGCGCAATCGCGAATCGTTACGGCTCCACTCGCCCGCAACGCGGCCATGGAGAACGCCATGGCGATGCGATGATCGCCGCAGCTATCGACGGCGCCGCCGCCATAAGGACCGCCGACAATGCGCATGCCGTCCGCCGCCGGCTCTGCCCGCACGCCGAGCGCGCGCAGCCCGTCGGCCATTACCTGGATGCGGTCCGACTCCTTCACCCGCAATTCTTCCGCGCCGGTTAGCACGGTTTCGCCTTCGGCGTTGGCGGCGGCCACGAAAATAGCGGGG
>DOVS01000134.1 GCA_003519965.1 Betaproteobacteria bacterium | reverse complement strand
CCGCACCAACGCCAGCTTGCCGCTTCGCGCCGCCAAGTGCAACGGTGTATCTCCCCGGCGGTTGCGGGCGCCGATCTTCGCGCCGTTTTCCAGCAGCAGCCGGGCCGCTGCTAAGTTACCGTGTTGCGCCGCCAGATGCAGCGGCGTATCGCCTTTTCGGTTAGCGCTATTGACGTGCGCCCCGGCGGCGAGCAGCAGGCGGATCGCCATCGGTTGGCCGTTGTTGGCTGCGAGGTGCAAGGGCGTGTCGCCGTTGCCGTTCCTGGCGTCCGTGCGGGCGCTTTTGTCCAACAAGAGGGTGATTTCTCCTGTTTGCCCGTTGGCCGCGGCGTAGGACAACGGTGTCATACCGTTGATTCCTCGCGCGTTGACGTCGGCGCCGCCGTTAAGCAAGGCGATCATGGCCGCCTCTTGGTTATTGAGGGCGGCTGCAAGCAGGGGGGTCACGCCGCTTTTTCCACGGGCGTCGATATTTGCGCCCTTGGCCAGCAGCAGGGCAATGACGCCGCCGTGGCCATTGAGCGCCGCCTCGGTCAAGGGGGTGTTGCCGGCGCGGTCGCGGCTGTTGACGTTGGCGCCTTTTTCCAGCAGCATTTTGACCGTCGAGACATAGCCGCCGCTCGCCGCCGCTTCCAGCGGCGTCGCTCCGGTCTTGTCCTTGGCGTCCACATTGGCGCCCTTATCCAGCAGTAATTTGACGATGGCCTGGTTGCCGGCCGCCGCGGCGATATTGAGCGGCGTCGCCCCGGCTTGGTTGCGGGTATTGACGTTGGCTTTTTTCCCGATGAGCAGGCGGGCGACAGCGAGTTCGGCGTTTTTCGCCGCCTGGTGCAAGGCCGTATCGCCGCTGTTGTCATGGCTATTGACGCCGGCGCCAGCGGCGATGAGCCGTTGGGCAAGGGGTAGGTGGCCGTTGATGACGGCGATATTGAGCGGCGTGTCGCCGTTGTCGTTCTTGCGGTTGGGTTGCGCTTTCTTGGCGAGCAACAGCCGGGCCGCTTCGTCATTGCCCATTGCCGCCGCGATATGGAGCGGTGAATCGCCGTTTTTGCCCTTGCGGTTGACGGCGGCGCCATTCTCCAACAGGGTTTTAACGATTTGGTTGTGGCCTTCGCGAATGGCTTGCACCAGGGGCGACTCGTGGCCCTTGCTGTAGCTGTCGAGATTGCCCGCCTTCGCGAGCAATAGCCGTAGAATATCATCGGCTTCTTGGCCGATCGCCTCGAAAATCGGCGATTCTCCCTTCCGGTTGACGACATTAATGTGGGCGCCCTTGTTCAGCAATAGCTTAACCATGGCGGTTTGGTCGCCCTGCACCGCTTTCAGCAACGCCGTATTGCCTTCCCGGTCGGCGGCGTTGATGTTCGCCCCTTTATCGAGAAGCAACTGGAGAATATCGAGATCGTTTAGCTTGACGGCGTCTACCAGCGGAGGGGTGCCGCGTTTGTCCGGTTCCTCGACATTGGCGTTCTTGTCCAGCAGTAAGCGGGCGATTTGCGGATGTTTAGCTAGAATAGCCATATGCAGCGGCGTTTCGCCGCGGCGGTTGGCGATGTTCGGATCCGCGCCCTTATCCAGCAACAATTGAACGATAGGGACATAGCCCTTGACGATGGCCTCGATTAATGGGGTGTTGCCGGTTTTTTTGTCGTGGGCGTTAATATTGACGTTGCGTTTTAGCAACACCTTGACCGTATTGGTATAACCGCGGCGGGCGGCGTCCAGCAGCAGCGCGCTGTTATGCAGCACTTCCTTGCGCGACGCCCATTTGATCCGGGTTTGGCTGTTTGCGCCCTCTTTACGATAGGTATGCACTACAATGGGCGTGGCGGCGGCGGCGGCATTGCAGGCGTAGTACAGCAAACCAACGATAATCAACCTTGACGTTTTCATCATGTTTCGGTAGGACGGGAATGGGAGAAATGGTAACCGATTTCCTGCGCTGCGTCCTCGTCAATTGGCGGCGCGCTGCGCGTTGCGAAGCAGCGGCAGCAACGCCGGCCAAAGATTGTCCAGAATTCGCGGCTGCGCCGCGGCGGCGGGATGAATGCCGTCGGCCTGGAATAAGCGGCGGTCTTCGGCAAACCCGGCCAGCATGAAGGGGGTCAGCGCGATAGAATAGCGTTTCGCCAGCGCGGGATAGAGCGCTTGAAACGGCGCCGTATAGGATTCGCCGTAATTAGGCGGCAGACGCATGCCGACGAGCAGGACTTGCGCCCGGCGCCGCAGGCAAGCGCGGATGATCGCGTCTAAATGGCGGCGGGTTGCTGGCAGGGGAAGCCCTTGCAAGCCGTCGTTTCCGCCCAGTTCGACGATGACGATGGCTGGACGCTGCGCCCGCAAGGTGCGCTCGATGCGGTACGCGCCGCCGCGGCTGGTTTCTCCGCTGATGCTGGCGTTGACCACGGTGAAGTTGTATTTTTGCCGTTGCAGGCGCTGGCGCAGCAAGCTTACCCAGTCCGCGCCGGGCGGCAGGCCGTAGCCGGCGGACAAACTATCGCCGTAAACGACGATGTGCGGCGCGGCGATGGCGGACAAAGGGATGAACAGCAACCACCATAGAAAGTATCGTCTCATGCCGGAGAACTCCTCTTTTCCTATTGTGCGGGCGGTGGGGCTGGCGAAGCAAGTCGTCACGAAGGACGGCGGCGCGCTCACCTTGCTCGCCGGGATCGATCTTGACATTGTCGCCGGCGAGTCGGTCGCGGTTCTCGGCGCGTCGGGCGCTGGTAAATCCACCTTGCTGGGCTTGCTGGCGGGTCTTGATTTGCCGACGCACGGCAAGGTATGGCTGGATAGCGTCGATTTATCCACTCTCGACGAGGACGGGCGCGCCGCGCTGCGCGGACGCACCCTCGGCTTCGTCTTTCAGTCGTTTCAATTGTTGCCGTCGCTGACCGCCCTGGAAAACGTCATGCTGCCGTTGGAGTTGGCCGGCCGCCGCGGGGCGCGGGCGGAGGCCGGGCAATGGCTGGCGCGGGTCGGCCTGGAACGGCGCGTGCATCACACGCCGGCGCAGCTTTCCGGCGGCGAACAGCAGCG
>DOVS01000133.1 GCA_003519965.1 Betaproteobacteria bacterium | reverse complement strand
GCGTTGATCGGTTTTGCCGGTCCGCGCGTGATCGAGCAGACGGTGCGGGAAACATTGCCGGACGGTTTCCAGCGAGCGGAATTTCTGCTGGAGCATGGCGCCGTGGATATGATTGTCGATCGCCGCGCGCTGCGCGACCGGCTGGCGAACCTCATGACGCTCTTCCTGCGTTTGCCGGCGCCCGTCTAAACGCCTGAGAATCGCTTTATTTTTTCATCGAAGCCGACTATGCCGGTTGCCGCCGCGCCATTGCCTTCCACCGTCGATGCCTGGTTAACCTATCTGGAGACGCTCCATCCCCAGAATATCGCACTGGGCCTAGAGCGGGCCGCCTTGGTCAACGCCCGGTTAGGGAGCGAACCGGCTTTTCCGGCGATTACCGTCGCCGGCACCAACGGCAAGGGCTCCACGTGCGCTATATTGGAGGCGGTGCTAACCGCCGCGGGCTATCGCGTGGGACTTTACACTTCGCCGCATCTACTGCGCTATCATGAGCGCATTCGGGTCGCCGGCCAGGAGGTGGACGACGACGCCTTGTGCCGCGCCTTTGCCGCAGTGGAGCAAGCGCGGGGCGACACGCCGCTCACTTATTTTGAATTCAGCACCTTGGCGGCCCTATGGCGTTTCGCTCGCGCCGAGGTCGACGCCGCGGTGCTGGAGGTCGGGCTGGGAGGACGGCTCGACGCGGTCAACGTCGTTGCCGCCGATGGCGCGGTGGTCACCAATATCGACCTGGACCACCAGGAATATCTAGGGAATGACCGCGAAACCATTGGCGCCGAGAAAGCGGGGGTTTACCGTAGCGGCCGCCCGGCGGTATGCGCCGATCTTCAACCTCCCCGCAGTGTAATTGCGCACGCCCGCGCGGTGGGGGCGGATTTTATACAAGTGGGGCAGGATTATTCCTATCGGCCGGAAGCCGACGGCTGGCGTTATACGGGGCGGCGCTGGCGGTTGAACGGCTTGCCGCCGCCAGCGCTGCGCGGAGAATGCCAATTCGGCAACGCGGCCGCGGCGCTGGCGGTGCTGGAAGCGCTGGAGGCGCGCCTGCCGGTGACGCCCGCCGCGATTCATCGTGGTTTGACGGAGGCCCGCTTGTCCGGCCGTTTTCAATACTTGGCGGAAAAACCGGCGGTGATTCTCGATGTCGCCCACAATCCTCACGCCGCCCGCGTCTTAGCGCGGAATTTACAGGCGAATCCCGTGGCGGGCCGGACGTATGCCGTTTTCTCGATGCTGCGGGATAAAGACATCGCGGCAACGGCGGCGGCGCTCGATCCATGGGTCGATTGCTGGCGGGTGGCGGAAATCGCGCATCCGCGCGGCGCGGCGGCGGAGACCCTGGAACGGGCTTTGCGGCGCGGAGGGATTCGCGGCGAAATTTACCGGGACGGCAGTATAGCGGCCGCATGGCGCGCGATCTGTGACGCGGCGAATGAAGATGATAGAATACTCGCCTTCGGCTCCTTCTATACGGTTGCCGCCGTGTTAAGGCAATGGCGGGAGTCTGGATTAGGCGGAAAGTGACGGCATGGCGCGAGCGATCAGTGACGAAGAAATTAAACTCCGGGGTAAGGCGAGGCGCCGGTTAATCGGCGCGATTGCGCTGGTGACATTGATGATTGTCTTCTTGCCCATGGTGCTGGTTTCCCGCCCCAAACCCGCCGCGCACCATGTGGAAATCAATATTCCGGCGCCGGATAGCGGTGCATTGACCGGCAGCCGGTTGATTCCGCTACAGCCGCCATCCGCCAAGCCGCCGCCCGCTCATGCAGCGGCGAAGTCTCCCGCCGGTCAATCGACGCCCAGAGCGAGCAAGCCGGCGCGCGCCCCGGCGGCGAATCCCACGCACATCGCCAATGTCCAGGAAAAGCCGGTGTCCCCGGCGGCCGTTCCAGCGGCCGCTAAGCCGCAGAAGGCCGCCAAGCGCTATGCAGTGCAGTTGGCGGCGTTCTCCAATCCTAACAATGCGCATAAGCTTCAAGCACGGCTGACGCTGAACGCTATTCAAGCGTATACCGAGGTGTTCAAGACCTCCCACGGGAAAAAAACCCGGGTGCGGGTCGGTCCATTCGACAGTCGTGCGGCGGCGGAGGCCGCCCGTGCGAAGCTGGCAAAGATAAAGCTGAAGGGAAACGTGGTTACGCTGAAATAAGCGGACTGTTTATTTTTCTCCCTAGGCCGTGACGGGAAGCGCGATCAACGTGATGAGGCAATTTGTCTTTCGATGACAGGATTCGATTATGCGGTGCTGCTGATCGTCGCCGTTTCTATCCTGCTGAGCGTTATGCGCGGCGTTGTGCGAGAGGTGCTGGCTTTACTGGCGTGGCTAGTGGCGTTTTGGATCGCCAGCGTCTACGCGGTGGCGGTGACGCCTTATTTGCCCCAGGCGCTGGCGAGTCCCGCGTTGCGCCTGCTGGCGGCCTACATCGGCGTGTTTTTGGCGTCGCTGTTGTTGATGAGTCTACTGACTATCGCTGTTGGAGAGCTCATTAAGACGTTGGGTTTGCGGGGGCTGGATAAAAGCTTGGGCGCGATTTTCGGCCTGTTGCGGGGATTGTTGATCGTGTGCGTGCTGGTGCTGGTGGGCGGTATGACCTCCTTGCCGCGCCAGGATTTTTGGCGCGACGCGATGTTAAGCGCGCCGCTGGAGGCCGTGGTAANNGGTAATCAGCGCGAAGCCGTGGTTGCCCCATGACTTGGCGAAACACATTCATTTTGACTAATTTTGCCGCCGTAACAGCGGGCGGCGCAAGCGGGTGAGCGGAGTATGTGCGGGATTCTTGGGTGCGTGGCGAAAGCGCCGGTAAACCAGTTGTTGTATGACGGATTGCAAGTGATACAGCATCGCGGGCAAGATGCGGCGGGGATGGTAACCGCCGAGGGCAACACGTTTCATCTGCACAAGGATAACGGCCTGGTGCGCGATGTGTTTCGCACGCGCGATATGCGTAACTTGCTCGGCAACATGGGTATCGCCCATGTGCGCTATCCCACGGCGGGTTGCGCGGCGTCGCCGGCGGAGGCGCAGCCATTCTACGTTAACTCGCCATTCGGCATCGTGCTTGCCCATAATGGTAATTTGACGAACGTCGAGCAGTTGAAACAGGACTTATTTCGCCTGGATTTGCGTCACGTCAACACCGGTTCCGATTCCGAAGTGCTGCTTAATGTGCTGGCGCACGAATTGCAAGGGCGGGTGGCTCAGCCGCGCCTCGACCCGGAGACGGTGTTCGCCGCGGTGCGCGGTGTTCATCAGCGCTGTCGCGGCGCTTATGCAGCGGTCGTGATGATCGCCGGCTATGGCTTGTTGGCGTTCCGGGATCC
>DOVS01000027.1:3195-4440 GCA_003519965.1 Betaproteobacteria bacterium | reverse complement strand
GACCGTGGCGGCAGTCCGCAAATTTACCGTATTCCCGCCGCCGGCGGGGAAGCGGCGCGCTTGACCCTCGACGGTAATTATAACGTGACGCCGCACTACAGCCCGGACGGGAAAAGCTTTACCTTCATCCACCGGATGAATGGCCAGTTTCATACGGCGATCCAAGAGATCGCCAGCGGCCAGCTCCAGGTATTGACGCAAACGCCGTTGGATGAGTCGCCCAGTTTCGCGCCTAACGGCAAAATGGTACTGTATGCCACCGATGCTAACGGTCGCGGGGTGTTGGCGGCGGTGTCGAGCGACGGCCGGGTGCATTACCGGCTGACCGTGCAACATGGCGATGTGCGGGAGCCGGCATGGGGCCCCTATTTGAATAACCAATGAAAGGAGCAATGATGAAAAGGATTTTGTTAAGCATGTTGTTGACGGGTTTGCTGGCCGCTTGCGCGACCACCGGCGTGAAGGAAAATCACAAGGCGGCGGTGACGGAAGCGAAACCCGTCGCCGAAACCAGCGCCGCCGGTATGCCGTCCGCCATGATGAATCCGCTGACGGACCCCCATAACATTTTGTCGAAGCGCAGCATTTATTACGATTTTGACAAATACAACATAAAGCCGGAATATAGGCCGATTGTGGCGGCGCACGCCAAGTACTTGATGGCGCACGCCAGCGCCGACGTGGTTCTCCAGGGCAATACCGACGAGCGCGGCAGCCGCGAATATAATCTTGCCTTGGGGCAGCGCCGCGCCGACGGCGTGAAGAAAATGATGGTGGTGCTGGGGGTTCCGGCCAAGCAGATCGAAACGGTCAGCTTCGGCGAGGAAAAGCCGAAGCTGACATGTCATAACGCGTCGTGCTGGAAGGAAAACCGCCGCGCCGACATTGTTTATAGGGATGAACAATAACGATGAGGAAACTGGCGTTTGGATTACTGTTGTTTTGGGGGGTCAGCGGGGCGTGTTTCGCGGGGTTGTTCGACGACGCGGGAACGCAGCAAAAACTTAACCAACTGCAACAGCAAGTCCGGGCGCTGGATGGACGGCTCGGCCGGGTCGAGTCCAAGAGCCTGGTCGGTCTGCTCAACGAGACCGAAGAACTGAAGTCCGAGGTGCGCCAGCTGCGGGGACAATTGCAAGTGTTGTCCCACGAATCGAAAGCCACCGAGCAGCGGCAGAAAGATTTGTACGCCGACCTGGACAGCCGTCTGCGCCGTCTGGAGGGCGGCGGGCGCGCGGCGGCCGC
>DOVS01000027.1:0-3160 GCA_003519965.1 Betaproteobacteria bacterium | reverse complement strand
GCGGTCTCCGCGCCTTCTGCCGCGGCCTCCGCGGCTACGGGGGCGGCGAACGCCGCGGAGCCGATGGACGCCGCCGAACAGGAAGCTTACGATGCGGCGTTCAACCAATTTAAAATCGGCAATTACCAGGGCGCCATCGTCGGTTTTCAGCACTTTATTCAAACCTATCCCAAGAGCCGCAACGCCGCCAGCGCCCAATACTGGATCGGTAATTCCTATTTCAATTTGCGCGCCTTCAAGAAAGCCGTCGCCAGCCAGCAGCATCTGATCGCCGCTTATCCGGCGAGCGCCAAAGTGTCGGACGCCATGCTCAACATGGCGAGCAGCTATCAAGGCATGGGCGATGCCGCCGCGGCGCGTAAAACCCTGAGCCGACTCGTCGCTAAATACCCGATCAGCCATGCCGCGGAGCTGGCGAAGCAACGGCTTGAACGNNGAACGGTTGAAGTAAGCACGCGTGCCGCTCCAGCCGTTGCGGGTCAACGAGATTTTTTTCTCGCTCCAGGGCGAGACCAGTCGGGCGGGCCTGCCGACGGTGTTTATCCGTCTGACCGGCTGTCCGCTGCGCTGCGGTTATTGCGATACCCGCTATGCCTTCACCGAGGGCGCGCCGCTCTCTATCGACGACATCTTGGCGCAGACGGATCGCTATCGTTGCCGCACCGTGACGGTGACCGGCGGCGAGCCGCTGGCGCAAAAAAATTGCCTGCCGCTGTTGCAGTCGTTGTGCGACGCCGGTTATTCGGTCTCATTGGAGACGAGCGGCGCGTTGGACGTCTCGGGCGTGGATCCGCGCGTGTCGAAAATTCTCGACATCAAGACGCCGGGTTCGGGGGAGGCGGCCAAGCATCGCTGGGAAAACCTGTCGTCGATGACCCGTCATGACGAATTCAAACTGGTCTTGTGCGACGAGGCCGATTACCGCTGGGCTAAACAACTACTGGCGGAAAAACAACTAACCGCTCTCGCGCCGGTGCTGTTTTCCGCGGCGCAGGACCAGCTATCGCCGACGCGACTGGCGGATTGGCTGTTGCGCGACCGCTTGCCGGTGCGGTTGCAAATTCAATTGCATAAAGTGTTGTGGGGAGAACGCCGGGGACGCTGAGCGGCCGGGAAGGGCGGGAAAATGGACAAAGCGGTGATATTACTTTCCGGCGGGCTGGATTCCGCCACGACACTGGCGATTGCCCGCGGCGGCTACGATTGCTACGCCCTGAGCGTGGACTACGGTCAGCGCCACCACGCCGAACTTGCGGCGGCGCGCCAAGTGGCGGCGGCGCTCGGCGTCCGGGATCATCGAATCGTCTCGTTGGATTTGACGCAATTCGGCGGTTCTGCGCTGACCGACACCGCCATCGCCGTGCCGACCGCGGCGAGCGAGGGCATTCCCATTACCTACGTGCCGGCGCGCAACACGATCTTCCTATCCCTGGCGCTTGCGTGGGCGGAGGTGCTGGAAAGCCGCGATATTTTCATCGGTGCGAATGCGGTGGATTATTCCGGTTACCCGGATTGCCGGCCGGAATATCTGGCGGCGTTCGAGCGCATGGCCAATCTCGCGCTCAAATCCGCGGTAGAGGGACGGGCAATGCGCATTAACGCGCCTCTCGTCGCGTTGACCAAGGCGGAAATCATCGGCCGCGGCGCCGCGCTCGGCGTCGATTACGCCCTGACCGTCTCCTGCTACCAGGCGGACGCCGACGGCCGGGCGTGCGGCCGCTGCGATTCCTGCCGCTTACGCCGTCAAGGATTTGCCGCCGCCGGCTGGAAAGATCCCACCCGTTACCAGCGCTGAAATCGGTTTTGCCTGTTTCGCCAGGGCGATGTGGCTGCTCCGCCCTGGTACATAAGTACTAACTATCGCATTTTATTGGAAATATTTCGCCGAATCGGTTGAGGCGGCCGGGAATTCTCGATTAAAATCCAGGAACGACTTGATGGAGGAATTACATAATGGATGCAGCACCCAATCTGGCAGCGCATGTTGCTTGGTACGCTTTTGCACTGGCTTTCGTTTTCGGCGTCGTCGCCAATAAGACCAATTTTTGCACCATGGGTGCGGTTTCCGATGTGGTTAACATGGGAGACTGGGGGCGCATGCGCGCTTGGCTGCTGGGAATAGCCGTGGCGATGATCGGCACCACGGCTCTGGTTTACCGGGGCGATCTCAACCTTGCCCAAACGATTTACACGACGCCGCAGTTTATTTGGCTGGCGTATATTGTCGGCGGCTTGACGTTCGGCATCGGCATGACATTGGCTTCCGGCTGCGCGCAGCGCACCTTGGTGCGAGCCGGCGGCGGCAATCTTAAATCCATCGTGGTGTTTCTGTTCTTAGGGTTCTCCGCACTAGTCACCCTGCGCGGCATTTTCGGCGCTTTTCGCGTCAATGTGTTGATGGCGGCGCCGGTAACCCATCAGTTCAGCGGCAGCCAGACCATTCCCTACCTGCTCAACGGCGCATTCGGCATCGATCATAAAACGTGGGAAATGATTATGACTGCGGTGATCGCCGGCTTGATCCTGATTTTCTGCTTTAAGGACGCCGATTTCCGCAAGAGTCTCGACAACATCCTGGCGGGCGTCGTCGTCGGCCTGGTGGTCGTCGGCGGCTGGTACGTTACCGGCAAGCTCGCTTACGCCATGGATCCGAACACCCTGGAATACACCCATATCGGCACCAATTCCGGTTTGGCCGAATCCATGTCGTTCGTCGCGCCCTACGCGTATACGATGAACTTATGGGCGTATTGGACCGATAGCAGCACCATCGTCACGTTCGGCATCGCCTCGGTGTTCGGCGTCGGCATCGGCTCCTTCGTCTACGCGTTGGCGACCCGCTCCTTCCGCTGGGAGGGCTTTACCTCGCCGCAAGATATGTTCCGTCACATCGCCGGCGCGGTGCTGATGGGTTTCGGCGGCGTGACCGGGATGGGCTGCACCATCGGCCAAGGCGTGACCGGCGTTTCCACCCTCTCCCTGGGGTCGTTCGTGGCTTTTCTGTCCATCGTGGCGGGAGCGGCGATCACCATGAAAATCCAATATTACCTGATGATGCGCGAGGCCTAATCAGCCCGCCGGGCGTCCCGTCGCTCTTGACGGATAGGGGCGTTCCGGCTAAAATGCCTGCCTTCGGGTCGTTAGCTCAGCTGGTAGAGCA
>DOVS01000335.1 GCA_003519965.1 Betaproteobacteria bacterium | reverse complement strand
GACGAGTAGCCGGTGCCGAAATCGTCGATGGCGATATGCACGCCCAACTTGCGCAGTTTGCGCAGGGTGGCGACATTCTTCTCGGCGTTGCGCAGTAGGGCGTTTTCAGTGAGCTCCAATTCCAGATAATCGGGGTTGTAACCGGTTTTCTTGAGCAGTTGGCCGATTTTCTTGAGCAGATCGGGCTGGTGGAACTGCTGCGATGAAATATTCACCGCGAGCCGCAGTTTGGAGAATCCCGCCGCTTGCCATTGTTGAGCTTGGGCGATGGCGGTGTGCAGCACCCACGCGTTGATGGGAAGAATGAGACCGCACTGTTCCGCCAATGGTAAAAATTGATCGGGCGTCAGCATGCCGAGTTCGGGGTGGCGCCAGCGCAGCAGCGCCTCCATGCCGACGATTTTGCCGCTGTGTATATTCCGTTGGGGTTGGTAGTCCAGAATGAATTCCTCCCGCTCCAGCGCGTGCCGCAGGCTGGTTTCCAGCGCTAGGCGCTCGAGGGAGCTGTGATCCATTCTGGCGTGATACACCTGGTAGTTGTCGCGCCCGTTTTCCTTGGCGCGGTACATCGCCACGTCGGCGTTTTTCATCAAGGTCTCTGCATTTTTGCCGTCGCGGGGGTAGAAGCTCAAGCCGATGCTGGCGGAAATGTGCAGTTCGTGGCTGTCCAGCGTAAAGGGTTTGGCGATGGAGAGCAGAATTTTTTGCGCGACTCGCACCGCATCGTCCACGCGCTTGAGTTCGGGCAGCAAGATGACGAACTCGTCGCCTCCCCGGCGGGAGACGGTGTCTTCTTCGCGGACGCAGCCTTTGAGCCGCGCCGCTACTTTCTTCAGCAGCATGTCGCCGATTTTATGGCCTAGAGTGTCGTTGATGACTTTAAACCGGTCGAGATCGATAAACATCACGCCGACCATGGTGTGCTGGCGATGGGCCTGAACCATGGCTTGGGAGAGGCGGTCGTGCAGCAGAACGCGGTTAGGCAGGTCGGTCAGGGCGTCGTAATTGGCGAGGTGATAGACTTCCTTTTCGGCTTGCTTTCGTTCCGAAATATCGGAGAACATCCCCACGTAGCCGGTCGTTTCGCCGTTATTGCCCTGGATGGCGCGGATGGCGAGCCATTCTGGGTAGAGTTCCCCATTTTTACGGCGGTTCCAGATTTCCCCTTCCCAGCGGCCTGTTCGCCGGATGGCGGTCCACATGCGGCGGTAAAATGCTTGGTCTTGACGCGTGGAGTTGAGCAGCCGTGGATTCTGGCCGATTGCTTCTTCGCGCGCATAACCGGTAATGAGGGAGAAGGCCGGGTTGACCGCGACAATCCGGCTGTCCGCATCGGTCACGATAATGGCGTTGGGCGATGCGTCGAACACCATCGTCGCGAGTTGAGTGGCCAATTCCGCCCGCAGCAGCTGGTCGCTTTGAACAATCGCCCGCTCCAAGGCGTGCAGCTTAACTGGTTTAATCAGGTATTTATCGATACCGATGTCGATGGCTTTGAGGAGAAAATCCGTTTCGTTGAAGGCGGTGGTGATAATAATCGGCGTGGCGGGACTGGCGGCCTTAATCGCTTCAGCCATTTTTAGCCCGTCCATTTCCGGCATCATGACGTCGGTAATCACGAGCGCGGGCTTGTGCTCGAGGAATAGCGCCAATCCTTCCCGGCCGTTGGCGGCGGTATAGAGGGCGTTGACCCGCCGTTTCAGATATTGGCTGAGTTGGTCGCGCACCAAGGAATCGTCTTCCACGTACAGTACGGAAAGGTTTCGCAACGGGCTGTTGTCGCCTTTTTCCCGCAGCAGGCTACTGACCATCTTGACTCTCTTTCCACCAATAGACAGAACCGCCTAGGAAGCAGCCGTCTTGGCAATGGGCACGGTGACAATAAATTCCGCCCCCTCTTTTTCATTGTAGGCTTCAATTTGGCCGTTCATATTATTTTCGACGATCATTTTCGACATATATAGCCCGATGCCGGTGCCTTTTCCTCGGGTGGTGAAGTAGGGGTCGAAGATTTTTCCCAGAATTTCCGCGGCAATGCCGCCGCCGTTGTCGCGGATGGCGACGCGCGCGGCATCGCCGTCGGGGCGGGCGGTTATCGTGATCCGCCCATGAGGCGCCGCCGTTGCCAGAATCGCGTCCTTGGCGTTTTCCAGTATGTTGAGGATGACCTGGGCGTATTCGTTGGGGAAGCCCGCCACCGGTACGTTCTGATCCGCTTCCAGCGTTAGCGCGATGTGATGATTCTTAAACGCCGCTTCCGTTAGCGACAAGGCGTTGCGGATGGCGTCGGTCACGTTGAAGATCACTTTTTCCCGGTTGGGTTTGAAAAAATTGCGGAAATCGTCGATGGTGCCGGACATTCGCTGGATCAACTGCTGTCCTAGCGAGATGGCGTCGTTTAGATAGGCGTCGTCCAGCTCGCCATGCTGGTAAGCGTCTTGGATATTACTCAACAGAATGGTCAGCGCGTTAATCGGCTGGCGCCATTGGTGGGCGATGTTGCCGATCATCTCGCCCATGGCGGCGAGCCGGGATTGGCGGATCAGCAAATGGTCTTTTTCCCGATTTTTGGCGACTTCGTCCCGCACTTGATGCGCCAGTGTTTTATTTAGGCGGTTTAGCGCTTCTTCCGCCCGGCGGCGGCCGGTAATGTCCTGGAGGATCCAAATCGACCCTTTGCCGGGATCGTTCATATCCACCAGCTTTCCGCTCATCAGACACCAAAAAAGAGAGCCGTCCTTGCGCCGCATCCGGCGCTCGCTGACATAGACTTCGCCGCGGCCGAGCGCCGCGTAAGCTTCCTCGCCGACCTTCTCGTAGCTTTCCCGCGATGGGTAGAAACACTCGGTGGATAGGCCGTCCACCGCCTCCCGGGAATAGCCGAACATTTCCTCCATCTTGGCGTTGATCCATACGCCGTGGCGCGCCCTAACATAAGCCATACCCACTACGGCGTTGTTCAGAATCGTCTGCTGCTCCAGCAAGAGTTGTTTCAATTTTTCTTGGGTATGCCGCTGATCGGTGACATCGCGCCCGATAATGACCAAGCCGCGGCGCTCGCCGTCCGGCTTGAATAGCGGCACCTTGGTGACTTCGAACACATGCAGTGCGCCGCTCTCGTCGGGGACGTATTCGATCGTGTCGTAGCGATTTCCCGATTCCCATGCAGTTTGATCGTCCCGGTAACATTGTTCGTAAGCGTCGCGGAATTGGGGATACAGCGCAGCAAGCTCCAAATCGCTTTTCCCCTGCCAGTCGTTGCCGGTCAGGTGGAATAAACGCAGGCCGGTCGAGTTGACGACTTGCCAACGGCCCATGCCGTCCTTGAAAAAAATTGCGTTCGGCAGCGCCTCGATCAGCGCTTCCAGTTGCTCGGCGGTCTGGCCGGGTTTATTGGCGGCGGTCGGAAATGTCATGCATGCGCCTTCAGAACAATGCGCCATTCGCCCAACCCGCTGTATGTCGCCGGTAATGGTCGATGACGCGCCGTCGTTGACGCCGCGAAGCGGCGCGTGACGTGCGTGTTAATCAAGAGAGGACCGATCATGCTGAATTTTATGGAATAACGGCCATCAGTCAATGCAGAATTCTTTCATTGCGTCACGCGCGAATAAAATCCTTGCGCGCCGCCAGCACTTTCCATAAGTAGCGGCGGGTTTCCGCCTGAGGGTGGCTGGTGCGTAGTTTGGCGTACACTTGCGCCGGCGATAGCCGGTTAATGACCGTGGCCGCCCGGGCGCGGTCACGGGAAAAAGTTGCGAGAACGCTGCCGGCGCCGCCGTTATAGGCGGCGATGGTGCAATATTCCCGCGATACCGGGTTACGGATGGCGGCGAGATATTTGTATTCCAGCAAATTGAGGTACGCCACGCCCATTTCGATGTTATTGCGCGGATTGAACAGATAGCGGCGGCTGGGAACGCCATCCTTGCCGTAGAGCAGCCGGTAGGCGTCGCGTCCTGCGCTGGCGGGGACGATTTGCATAAGCCCGAAAGCGGGCGTGGCGCTGACGGCGAATGGGTTGAAGCTGCTTTCGGTTTCGATGATGCCGTAAATCAGACTCCTGCTGACGCCGTAGCGGCGCGAATAGTCGTTAACCAGCGTGGCGTAACGCCGGGCGCTTCGCTGGATATGATCGCTAACCATGCTGAACTGCACCGATGTCACCCGTTTTGCGCCGTGCGCGGTTTCAATGGTGCGTGTCCGCTTAACGCGCAGCAGGGCGCGGGCGAATTGCTCCGCCGCCCACGGGGAGCCGATGGGGCGGCGGCGCTGGTCCAGCACGAGGCCGTAAAGGTAAGGCCTGCCGCTTAAGCGGATGCTTTTGGCGGAGTATAGGTCTACCGCCCGCGGATCGTCGGGGGTGAGCAACGTGGTGACGATGGCGTGCTCCAGGCTGCGCGTGGGATGCGCCGTGTCCAGGGTTTCCACGGTCACAAGGCCGCGGTCGAAATTAACGATGGCGCGGCTTTTATAGTTCTGCGTGTATTTGACGTATTCAGAACGGCTGGGCAAACGGGTATGGCGCCGTCCCCATTCCCGCCCCGCCTTGCCNNCGGTCGAAATTCCGCTTTAGGGCGGCTAAGTCGTGAGCGAGCCGCTGGGGGTGGTAGTCGTAGGATTCCGCCCGCTGCACGGCTAAATTACGCAAGGCCTGTTCCGGATTGCCGCTGCGGGCGATGGTCGCCCATTGGCCGGTGCTGCACGAAGTCAGCAGCAGTCCGCCCGCCAAGGCGGCGGCTGTCCGGAGTGTCCATCGCCGCGTAGTAGAGATGCGCCTCATGCCGGATAAGCATAGCGTAATTTGTATCCGGTTCAAACTCGATGGCGGCCGATTTTTGCGCCCGTTATGCCATAATCCTGCGTATGAAGAACACAGTAGTGGCGATCCTGGCTGCGTGGGCGGGCGTTTCGTTATCGGCCGCGAAGCGGCGCGCCGGCGCGTAATGAACGGGATGAAACGCCTGGTTTTCGCCGTGGCGGCGCTTTGCCTGGCTGGCTGTGCCGCGCCGCAGGCGCAGCAGGGCGCGGCGGGGACGGATTTCCAGTTAAGCGATCTGGGTAAGTCCGATATCGACCGCGTTGCCGAATTTCACCAGCAAGCGGCGCTGGCGAGCCTGCGAATACTCATGGAAAAGCTCTACCGGCGTAATCCGCGGGAATGGAGGAAAGGCGGCCAGCCCAGTTTGGCGGCGAGTGTTTCCCAAGTATTCGATGGTCGGCGCCGATGGCGTTTTCCAGTATTGGAGGGGAAAACCGGCGCAGCCTGCGTGCATCTGGCGTTCGACGAACATTACCACGGCGACCGGGTGTTGGCGTTTATCGTCGGGCTGGCGTCGATGATTATGGCCTCGTACAACGGTAAAACCGCGCTTTACTTAGTGGACGAACTCGATCCGCAAAAGCTATACAATAGTGCGCGCAACGTCGAAATCGCCGATTGGTTGCTGAATCATGCTCGCGACCGGGAGGGAAGGCCTTTTTTGCTGAGCAACGCAATTTCTGCGGCGGGGAAGAATTTAAGCTTCGAGCGGGAAATCGGCAAGATCATCGCCGACCAGGATGTACTGGCGCGCATCGTTGCGGACAAGACCAATCGCTCCATCGTTCATGCCATTCAAAGCATGGCGACAGCCATTTTTCTGCCGATTTAACGCCGGTCCCAATCATCGTCGAGCGCCTCCTGAGGCGACGCCAGCAGTTTTTCCGCCGCATTGTCGAGCAATTCCACTAGCGCGGCGAGCCGACTTGGCTCCGCATGCAGCCGGGTGGCGCTGGCTAGGGTTTTTGCCGCTTGCGCCAGCACCGGCGCGCCGCAATAATGCGCCGCGCCATGCAAGCGATGGGCGAGGCGATGCAGGCGTTCGTGGTTTTCTTCATGCAGCGCCGTCCAAAGAGCGGCCTGCTGGGACGGCAGCTCCTCCATTAGCATTTTGCGCATTTTTACCGTGATGCCGGAGGCAATGGCGGCCCCGGCGTCGTACGAGGGTTCGGCGGCGGCGGGCGCGTTGCGCAACCGCCGCCGGATGACCGCATAAAAAGCATGTCGGTTCAATGGTTTAATCAATATGTCGTCAAACCCGGCGGCAAGGTAGTGCGTGCGAGTTTGTCCACCGTTTTCCGCCGTGACGGCAATAATCGCGGCAGACGGCCCGTCCGTTTGCGCGGCGCGGATGCGGGCGGCGGTTGTGACGCCGTCGGCTTGCGGCAGTTGAATATCCATCAAAATGAGCGCGTAACGCCGCCACTGGCATGCCGCCAGCGCTTGCTCGCCGCTTTCCGCTTCATCGCAGGGAATGTGTAATTCTGCTAGCAGCGTTTTGGCCAGCAGCCGGTTAATCGGGCTGTCGTCTACAATCAGCGCATGCGGCTCTTCTCCGCTGGCGATTGGATGCGGATGATCCGCCGGAATGTCGGTGTTTGGCTGCGGCAGTGCGGGGATCGGCCGCAGCGGCAGCGTGAAATACACGCGGCAGCCTTGCCCCAGCGTGCTATCGGCGCCGATGGTCCCGCCCATGCGCGCCGTGAGGGTCTTTGAAATCATCAGCCCCAGTTTCTCGCGATTTTCAGCCCGCGCCGTGGTTGCGGTGGCAAGCGCGGCGGATGGAGAGAACAGCTGGTCCCGTGTCGCCGCGTCCATGCCGGGACCCGTGTCGCTGACCGTTATTACGATTTGTAGATGAGCGCCGCTTTGCCCGGCAAGCACGGCGCTGACATCGACGCTGCCTCGCGTGGTGAATTTAACGGCGTTGCCAATTAAATTAGAAAGGATTTGTGCAATACGCACGGGTGCGCCGATGACTTGGGATGGAAACGCCGGGTCGCAGCGAAGCGTGAGCGTCAATCCCTTACGCTCCGCTTCGGGGCGATGCAGCGCCGCCGTCTCCTCCATGACTTGGGAGAGGTTCATGGGCAGGTAGACAATGGGGGGAGAACCCGCATTCCGTAGCGGAAAATCCGCCATGTCGCCGACCAGGGTGTGCAGTATTTGGGCGGAAGAACGGATAACGCCTAAGTGGCGGCGCTGCGGAGGAGAGAGGGCGGTCTGCCCTAATAGCTCGATAAAGCCGATGAGTCCGTTAAGCGGGGTGCGGAGTTCATGGCGGAGGCTGGCGAGGAATCCCGATTGAACCAGGCGGACGGATTCGTCGCTTGTTTGCGCCCTCTGCGGTGGCGGCGGCGGGTGCGCCGCCGCTGTGGCGTTGTTCCAAAATCTCCCTCGGCGGGATTTTTCGCCGCTATTCGGCGGCAGGATGAATCGCCGGCTAAACCAAACGCCGAAAAATAGGCTCAGAATCACGCCTGCCAGCAGGCTAAAAATTCCGTTGCGGATAAAGTCGAATTTGCGCCGTTTGCAGGCGGCCGTGGAAATTTCCACCCATCCTTGGGCCGCCGACTTGCCGATGGCCGGCGGCCGGGCGGTGACGCCATGCTGGAACGGAATGCTAAAAATAGCGATTCCCCTGTCGCCAATCATGACGTTTCCGCCGGCCGCTTGAGCAGCGCGCAATAATTGGTCGCTGGGTTCTCCCGCGGTTTCGAGAATTTTCCCTTGTCGATCCGTTAAGATCATCGCCTGGATTTCACCCATTCGTAACAGGGATTGCGTCAAGGGAAGCGTGGTGTCTCCACGGTTGACGCGTTCCGCGTGTTCGACGGGCGTAGCCAACAGCCGGGCGATGGCGCGGCCATGCCCAATAAATGATGATTTGAATTGCTGGGCGCCGCTAGTGATGAGGTAAGCGCCGGCTAGCGCGCTAATGAGAATGGCGGGGATGGCCGCCAGGGATGCTATGCGCAAATGGACGCCCACATTCTTTATCATCGGCCGGCTTGATTTCTACATTGGTTAAATTCTGGGCGGCGCCCGATGTTCCGTGGGCGTGTCCACCGCACCGCCTAGTTTATATTTTATTTTGTAGAAATTCGCAATATTTTTCCTGTTTTTTCTGTCGGCCCGCATTGAAAACAGGCGCGAGGCAAGGGGTGGCGCGTGCTTCCTACTATTCGGAAAGTGGGGTGTTCGGGCGGAGCGGCGGAGGGGAATTGGGTTGGGCTACCATTGTATTTTATTAAAGTATTGCCTTTGATTGTGATTGTTCTATACTGATATTTAAGAATTTATTGACGGGTGGCGCTATGTCGGTCAATCAACGGGGGGTGATGAGAATGGGGCAGCGCTTGAACCGGAAGGGTGCGCCGTCATTGGCGTTTGCACGGGCCTCGCAAAATTGTGCCTGGCTGCGGTTGCCATGGGGCGGGGAGGCGGAGCGAGGAGGGCCTTGCCGCCGTGATTTGCGTGATTCGGTGTATCAGGAGGCGGTCTCCCGCGGCTTAAAGGATGAGCTGCTTTATCTTGAGTTTAACGCGAAAGAAGACTGTCTTTATCTTAAAATACGCGGCGGCATGCTGCGCGATGCCGGCGATTGCGTGGCGGTGGAAAATGGCACCGACCGCGAGATCGGCGCTTTGGTCAAGTTGCTCAAGCTAAAGTGCTGGCAAGGCGTGGAATTATCCGGCAGCTATCGTTTTCGCGAGCTGGCGGTAGCGGAGAATTTGCAAAACGGTATTCAGGTGGTGGGTTATCAAATGTCCGGGCATTTACGGCGCCAGACGTCGGACGCTAGCCCGGCGCCGGACGCTCCCGTTAACGGCCGGACTAGTCCGGCCGTCGACGAGGAAGATGCGCGGCAAGAAGCGGTGATTGTCGAATACTTGCAGGATATTCTACGAGAATAATTTTGCCGCTCACGCGTCCACGGGGCGTCCCCATTCGGCGGCGAAGAAGTTTGCTGTGAGGGGCTGGCGCATTCTTGGCGCTAATTCGGCGTCTTTCAATTCCTGATTCAACGTGTCCGCGGGCGCCGGATGGCCGACGGCGATCATCGCCATGCATTGGAACGGCTCGGGAATGGCGAAGGTACGGCGTGTCTTGTCCGGGTCGAACCCGCCCATCTGGTGTGCGACTAACCCCATCGCGGCGGCCTGAAGGCAGAGATTTTCACTGGCTGCGCCGGTATCGTACGCCCCCCAAGCGTTGGGCTTGCCATTTTTACGGAAACGGCTATCGGCGGTAGCCAGCAACAGCAGGGCGGCGTTTTTGACCCATTGCTGGTTCCATTCGCCCAGGCAGTCAAAGGCTTTATCCCAGGCGGCGCCGTCGTGATGACGATCCCAAACGATAAAACGCCAAGGTTCGTCGCCGAAGCAAGACGGCGCCCATCGCGCCGCTTCCATTAATGCGAATTTCTGTTCCCGATTGACCGGCCGGGCAGCGTCAAATGCCCGTCCACTCCAGCGGTTGGCGATCGTTTCGTGAATGGGGACGGTTGTCTGTGCGGGTTTGTGCGTCATATGGATACTCCTTGTCTTCACTGTTCGTTAATCTATCGGCGTCATGGTAGCCGATTTTCGTCGCGGCCGGCTTGCCGCCCGTTTTACTTTAAGGTGTCGCCGCCGGGTAAGTCGAACAGCAGGGCTTCCGCGGTACTGTCGCTTTCCAGGTGAATGGCCGCCTCGTTTTCGATGCGTGCGCCGTCGCCTGCCGCGAGCGATTGGCCGTTAAGACGCGCTTCGCCGCTAGCCAGATGCAGGTAAGCGCGCCGTCCTTGGTCTAATGTATGGCTGGCGGCGTCCTTCGGCCCCATCCGAGTAGCGAATAACCGCGCATCCTGGCGGATCGTTACCGAGTCGTCGCTTCCGTCAGGGGAGGCGATCAGCTGAAAACCCGCCGTGAGCCGACCGGAAAAACTTTTTTGTTCGTAACCCGGGGTTATTCCTTCTTCGGCGGGCAATATCCAGATTTGCAGCAGATGCACCGGTTCGCTGTCCGACGCGTTGAACTCGCTATGGCTGACACCTTTGCCGGCGCTCATTCGCTGCACGTCGCCGCGGCGGATTATCGAACCGTTTTCCATGCTGTCCTTGTGCTGCAGGGCGCCTTCCAGGATGTAGGTGATGATTTCCATATTGCGATGCGCATGCGTTGGGAATCCCGCGCCCGGCGCGATTAAGTCGTCGTTAATCACGCGTAGCGACGAATAGCCCATTTGCGCCGGGTCCACATAGTCGGCAAAAGAGAATGTATGCCAGGTGTCCAACCAGCCATGGTCGGCATGGCCGCGATCACGATGGTTGCGGATTACAATCATGGCGGTTATCCTTCATGTTTATTCATATTAATCGAATTATCTAGTATGATGATAATCAAATAGATGAATCGTAGATAGCGAAATATTTTGACGGAATCATTCAAGAAAATTGAACATTAAACTGAGCCTTGAATCTATTGCCGTCCTAGACGCAATTGACCGCAAAGGGAGTTTTGCCGCAGCGGCGAAAGCGTTATCCAAGGTGCCGTCGGCGTTGACCTATACAGTGCAAAAGCTGGAACAGGACTTGGCGGTGAAATTGTTCGAGCGAAGCGGTCATCGCGCGGCGCCGACGCCAGCGGGACGTGCATTATTGCATGAGGGCCGGCATTTGCTGCGCGCGGCGGCGGAGATCGAATCTCAAGTGAAGCGGATCGCAACCGGCTGGGAGACAGAGTTGCGCATTGCGGTCGGCGATTTGGCGCCGCTGAAACGGGTGTTGCCTTTATTGGCCGAATTTTATGCATTGGAGAGCGGTACCCGTGTGCGGCTCTCCAGCGAGGTATTCGGCGGTTGTTGGGACGCCCTGGCGACGGGGCGCGCCGATCTGGCGATTGGCGCACCCGCGGAAGTTCCCGCTGGCGGCGGTTTTGGCGCGCAGCCGTTGGGCACGGTGGCGTTCGTCTTTGCCGTGGCGCCCGGACATCCGTTGGCAAGGACGCCAGAACCCCTGTCGCGCGGCGATATCGTTAACTACCGGGCGGTCGTGGCGGCGGATAGCTCGCGCGATCTGGCGCCGCGCACGGCGGGCGTCCTCTTCGGCCAGGAGGCGCTGACCGTGCCGGATATACGAGCCAAGCTGGAGGCGCAACGGCAGGGGCTGGGCGTGGGTTACTTGCCGCGTTATTTGG